>WQYS01000151.1 GCA_009781125.1 Acidobacteriaceae bacterium
CGGCCTGCGGCGTTCGCCCGTGAACTCAACCGCAACCAGAACGGCGCGCTCAGGCCGAAGTCCCTCCGGCAGCAGGCGGGCGCTCGTTACGGCCGCCTGCTGTCCGGCAAGGGATTGCCTTCGGATCTGAGTCTTTCGCTCTGCTGCTCCGGAAGATGTAGTTGCTGTGTCTGTCAAATGAATCGGGCTATCGGATTGTTCGAATTCGAACGCCTGACCAGATGCCGGAATCAGCGGCTCGCAGCACCCGCAACCTCAACCTGCGGCGCAGCAGCATGAACGGCCACCGGCTGCGCTGCCACGCGCGGCTCGGGATGCATGGCCGAAGACGGCATCCGGCTGCTGACTACGGTCGAGATGGCGTGTTTGAAGATAAGCTGCTCCTGGCTGTTGTTTTCGAGCAGCACCGAATACTTGTCGAACGAGCGGATCTTCCCCGTAAGCTTCACCCCGCTTACCAGATAGATAGTGATTGGACTCTTGTCTTTCCGCACCGTATTAAGAAACGTGTCCTGAATGTTCTGTGCCGGCTTTGATTCCATGATGCCGATCTCCTTCTCTGAACGAAAAAGTTAAAAAGTGTGAGAGTACCGCCGGTACTCCATCAGCCTCAGCCTGCCCGCTGTGTGGCGGACTTGCGAACTGGGGCTTTAAGTCATAAACGATACTTGCATCGAAGGTTATTTTCAACCCCGAGGGAGTCAGTAAGTCAGGCGCGGCGGTCTGCTGAAACGCTCCCTGATGAAGTTAGACGAACGAGGAGCCGATTTTGATGCCGAATGGCGTTGTACCATGACAGAAATGCCTCAAAAGCCCAAAGATTGCCAACCCGTTCCCATGCTTGACTTTTCCCGCCAGTACGCAGGCATTCGGGAGGAGGTGCTCGCCGCCATCGTAAAGGTCTGCGATTCGCAGCGTTTCATTCTGGGACCGGAGGTGCAAAGTTTTGAAAAATCTGTGGCCGGGTTCTGCCGGACAAGCCATGCCGTAGGCTGCGCCAGCGGAACCGATGCACTCTGGCTGGCCATGGCTGCGGCTAAGATCGGGCCGGGCGATGCTGTTATCACGACTCCCTTCAGCTTTTTCGCTACCGTCAGCTCGATTCTTCGCGTCGGCGCAAGGCCGATCCTTGCCGATATCGATCCGGACAGCTTCAACCTCTCCGCCGCGAACGTCGAACGGATTCTTGACTCCGCAGACGGCGCGAAGGTCAAAGCTGCGATGCCGGTTCATCTCTACGGGCAATGCGCCGACTGGGATGCATTTTCCGCCCTGAAGCAGAGATTCGGCATTCTGCTCGTCGAGGACGCCGCGCAGGCGTTCGGAGCAGCATGGAACGGAGTGCCCGCCGGAGCACTGGGCGACGCTGCCGCCTTCAGCTTTTACCCGACAAAAAATCTCAGTGCCATGGGAGACGCCGGGCTGGTCACGACGGACTCCGAGGTCATAGCTGAGCGTGCTCAAATGCTGCGCGCGCACGGAATGCGACGCCGCTACTATCATGATGAGATTGGGTGGAACTCGCGTATTGACAGCATTCAAACAGCAATACTTCAAGTAAAACTTAAGAATTGTTCTACGTGGAACAATTTGCGTCGTGAGCGGGCGGCAAGGTACGACGAGCTCTTCCGAGCCGCAGGTCTGGCCTCCGGAAGCACCTCCGAGGGAGTCGTCCTGCCGAAGACCGCCGCCCGCGCTACCCATGTTTTTCACCAATATGTAATACGAGCGCCCCGGCGTGACGCGCTCAGGGAATTTCTGGCGGAGCGGCAGATCGGCAGCGAGATTTACTATCCCTTGCCGCTGCACATGCAGGAGAGCCTGAGCAGTCTCGGCTACCGGCGAGGCGACTTCCCCGCAAGTGAAAAGGCCGCCGAAGAGGTACTGGCTCTGCCCATGTATCCCGAGCTGCGCGACGATGAACAGCAGATTGTCGTGGATGCGATCCGCTGCTTCTACGCCTGAGAGTGCTGCTTTATTTGTATCGTGTATATATACTGTATTTCGATGATAAAGTCGTTCAGGCACAAAGGTCTTGAAGATTTCTTTCTGACCGGTTCGAAGCGCGGGATTCAACCTGCTCATGCATCAAAATTGGAAGACCAGCTTTCGACTCTGAATGAGGCCATAAAACCGCAGGATATGAACATGCCTGGCTGGAATTTACATTCATTGCTAGGCAATCTGGCAGCGCACTGGTCAGTGAAGGTGAACGGTAACTGGCGGATCACGTTTCGATTTGAGGGCGAGAATGCAATCCTCGTCGACTATCAGGACTACCACTCATGAAGCAGGAGGGGACCAGAATGAGCAGAATGTATAACCCGCCACATCCGGGGCGGATACTTAAAGACGCGATCATCAACATCCCCATGTCAGTGACGGAGTTTGCCGGCCATATCGCAGTCGGGCGAGTCACGCTTTCCAGAGTGATTAACCAGAAGGCTGGAATCACAGCGCGCCTGTCGATGCGCATATCCGAGGCGTTCGGGCAGTCTCCCGATCTCTGGTTCAGGATGCAGAGCGCATATGATTTCTGGGCAGCATCGCAGGAGAAACGGCAAAAGGTGAAGCAGCTCAAGGCTGCCGCCTAATCTGTGCTTCTCTAAAAACAGCTCCGGCCCAGATCGCCAGCAGCGGGAAAAACTCCAGCGTGTATCTTGGCTCCGAGTTGTCCAGCGTCAGCAGCAAAACGCAACGCAACATGACAAAAAGAACCATCCCCCAGGCCAACTCTCGATGCCCGCGCCATTGCTGTTTTTTCCAGCGCCACAGCCCGATGCCGCCCAGCACGATGTAAACCAGATTGAGCGCCGCATACGCTGTGCCGAAGACAGCATCTCTGCGGCTCTCCTTCCATTTCCACCAGTCCAGGGAGACGTCCATCAGCTCGGTGCGCGGACGCAGCAGCATGTTCAGCAGCCGGGCCGCGGGCAGCGCCACGTAGTAGCGAACCGGATGGGCACGGATACGCTCTTCGGCCAGCGCCTCAAAGCGCGCGTCGAGCGCGGCGGTCGCGCGGAAATCGACGTTGTAGTCATCGAGGATCGCCGCCGTGCGCCTGTATTGATCCTCGTTGTCGAAGGCCCGCGCGGGCAGGCTGCTGGTCTCAATCGGCTCTTCGTTGTAGTTCCAGTACACCATCTCGTTCGAGGAGAACTCGACGGCCCAGGTGCGGTACCAGCGCTGAAATCCCACGGGAACCGACTCGCCCGGGTCGCTGGCTGAGCGCGGAGCTATCGGCTGAACCACATGAAACACGCGCCAGTTTCGGATCGTCCACGGAGCCAGCGGCAGCAGGACACAGATCGCAGCCACGGCAACCGGAGCGAAGACTTTGCCGCCGCGCGCGTTTAGTGTGTCTCTACGCCAAGTCATCCAGAGCATGGTGGAAATGACCGCAGCGGCAAGCACCCCCTGTTCTGGCCGCAGCAGCAGAGCGTAGGCGAGCGCCGCTCCGATGCCCCACAGCCAGCGGTTCCAACCCAGTCCCGAAGACCTCCAGCGCTCCAGCGCGTAGAAGGCCAGCGCTATCGTGAACAGGCTCAGTGTCTCGGCCAGCACCACGGCAACGTAGTTCGCCGTAAACGGACAGAGCACAGCCAGCCACAGCGTCGCCATTGCTGCGCGCCGTCCGAACAGCCGCGCGGCGAGACCGGCTGCCATACAGCAGGTAGCCATATCGACTACGGCCTGCACCAGCATGACCGCCGTATAGTGCTCCATTCCGAAGACGCGGAAGCACAGCGCAAGAAACAGCGGATACCCCGGCAATCGGATCAGAGTCGGAACGGGTCCAGAGGCTTGAGTAAATCCGTAGACTCCATGCGTCAGCCAGTTCCTGGCGAGATCGCCGTAGAGCAGCGCATCACCGTCGACGCGCGGAGCGTGGACGATGAACCAGGCGCGCAACAGAAATCCTGCCGCGATCGCCAGCGCGACCCACACCGCTTGCCTCCGGACCGATGTCATGTAGCTGCAATCATACCGCGCCTGCCCTCACCCTGACACCAGTACCCCGCGGTTTGAAGAGCTGGAGCCTACTATCGCCTTCTAAGAGCGTTGCCGTCCTTACGGATAGGCACCTCCAGCCCACGTAAATCCGTCGCGCTTTGTAGAAAGGGCGAGCGGAGCATACGGGTTTGCGGACCGGGGACGTAGGTGACCGGCGAGCCTTTCGGCTCCCCACACGCTCCGCCCATAGGTGGAGGTGCTGCGCACGAAAAAACCGCGCAAGAGGCGCGGTGTGCGCCTACATCCAAACGGGCCGCAAAACCCGAGCCGCTGTCTCCAGCAGCCATATTCAAGCTAGGCCTGGTGGATGCGGATGTCAAGAAAAAAGTATCCACAGAAAAGTGCAGGCCAATGAGATCGCTCGCTACGTTGACTCCCGCTCTAAGCCTGCATACGATTGAATTTGCAGGCGCGTGTTGGCCGTGCGTCTAAATCTCAGGATGACAAAGCAAGTCTTTTACGATCCTCACCGCAAGCGCTGGAAACGGCTGCGTCTGCTCTTTGATTTGCTGGCGCTGGCGGGCTTGATAATCGGCGCGATCTTTGTCATCGGCGTGGTGCGCATCAAGCCGCTGCCGGAGCTTATGCTGACCGAGCAGAAGCGCAACTACCGGACCATCGCCGCCAATCAGAACGCAAAGCTCAAGAACCAGAAGCGGTCTGCGCACCGGCGCACCGACATCAGCCCGGCGGACGTCACCCTGAACGCAGGCGAAGGTCTGCGGGCCGCCTACTACGTCGAGGACGACCCAGCCAGTTTTTCGTCCTTCCGCGACCACGTCAGCCAGATCGACCTTCTCTTCCCGGAGTGGCTGCACGTCGTCACGCCGGACGGTTCGCTGACCGGCTACACCATCGACTATCGCGCCTTCCCTGTCATTACCAAGTCGGGAGTGCAGCCCGTAGACCGCGAGGCCAAGGTGGCCCGCACCATCGCCGAGAACCACGTCAACCTCGACATCTTCCCGCTGGTCAACAACTACAACACGCCCAAGGGAGTCTTTCAGCCCGAGGTCGGCGAGTTCCTCTCCAACCCCGACGCGCGCGCGAATTTCATTCGCCAGGTTGATAAGTTCCTTGCCGCCAATTCCACCTATCGCGGACTTTCGCTCGACTTCGAGGAGATACCAGACACGGCTCAGGCAGGCTTTCAGAATCTGGTTGCCGAGCTCTATGCCGACTTTCATGCTCGCTCGCTGCGGCTGTATGTAAACGCTCCAGTCGATAACGACAGCTACGATCTGAAGTTTCTGGCCGACCACTCCGACGGCCTGCTGATTATGAACTACGATCAGCACCAGACGGAGAGCGAACCCGGTCCCATCGCCTCGCAGGACTGGTTTATTGACAACTTGAAGGAAGTCCTGAAAACCGTTCCAAAAGAGAAGGTTATCTGCTCCATCGGAAGCTACGGCTACAACTGGACCACAACCCTGCCTCAAGCGGCAAGGAAGGGACAGCAACCGCCGCCAGTCAAGGTTCTTTCGACCGACCAGCTCTCCACGCAAGAGGCCTGGCAGGACGCCTACGACAGCGGCTCCGACATCGATCTCGACGACGACTCGCTCAACGTCCACTTCCAGTACGACGACGAGGACGCCGGTGTCCACCACGAGGTCTGGTTCCTGGACGCCGTAACGGTGCTCAACCAGATGCGGGCCGCGCGCGCGCTCGGCATCGAGACCTATGCGCTGTGGCGGCTAGGCCAGGAGGACAACTCCCTGTGGAAGATATGGGACAAGCCCCTGCACGCCGATCCGGCCAACGATCTCGCCCACGTCGAACCCGGTTACGACGTTGACACCGAGGGCGAAGGCGACATCCTGCGTATCACCCGCAGGCCGCAGGACGGCGTGCGCGACATCACGCTCGACGACGATGATAGCGTTCCGCTGCAATACCGCATGATTACGCAGGAGATCATGCGGTCTTACCCGCTCTCCTACACCGTTGGGCAGTACGGCTACCATCAGAAGAAGGTCGCACTCAGCTTCGACGACGGCCCCGATCCTGAGTGGACCCCCAGGATCCTCGACATCCTCAAGCGCTACAACGTCAAGGGAACCTTCTTCATGGTCGGCGAGAATGCCGAGAAGTACCCCGGCATCATGCAGCGCGTCTACCGCGAAGGCCACGAGATCGGCAACCATACCTTCACGCATCCGGA
>WQYS01000152.1 GCA_009781125.1 Acidobacteriaceae bacterium
ATGCCGATGCAGTGCCGCTGAATCTCCGCCCATGCGTGCGGATTCGAGAACAGCGGAGCAATCTGTTTTTCCAGCTTCTCGTAGAGACTGTTGGCCTCTGCGGCTTCGCTTTCGCCGTCCTCGACCGCCCAGCCGGTAGTGTTCTCGGCGCAGCCTTCGATCCACCATCCGTCGAGGATCGAGAGCGAAGGAACGCCGTTGACGGCGGCTTTCATGCCCGAGGTTCCGCTGGCCTCGTAGGGACGGCGCGGCGTATTGACCCACACATCGACGCCCTGCGTCAGCAGCGCGCCCATCTCCCAGTCGTAGTTCTCGATATAGTAAATCTGCAGCGACTTGGAGTTCAGCTTGGCCGCCGTGGCGTAGACCTCGCGGATGAGGCTCTTGGCCGCGTTGTCCTGCGGATGGGCCTTGCCCGCGTACAGAATTTGAAGTCCGCCGATCTTGTCGGCCAGCGCCACCAGCCGCTCCGGATCGTGCAGCAGCAGGTTGGCGCGCTTATAAGTAGCCACGCGCCGCGCAAAGCCGAGCGTCAGCACGCTGGGATTGAAGTAGTGTCCGGTGCGCTTGGCCAGCGTCTCGAAGAGGCGGTACTTGTTCTTCATGTGACAGGCGGCGATGCGCGCCGGGTTGATACCGTACACGGAGCGGAAGTAGTGATTGTCGCGGCGCCAATCGGGAATCTCGTTATCGAACAGCGTCTGGAAGGCGGGCGAAAGCCACGTCCCGGCGTGGATTCCATTGGTGATCGAATGCACCTTGTAGGCCGGAAACATCTGCTGCGAGACCTTGCCGTGCTGCATGGCCACTCCGTTGACGTAGCGCGAGAAGCGCAGCGCCAGATAGGTCATGTTCAGCGCGTTGTTATGAATGCAGCCGGAGGCCTCAATGGCGGCTCCGCGGTCGCGGCCCAGGACCTGATTCATCTGATCGAGGCCGAACTGATCGTGTCCCGCCGGAACCGGCGTGTGCGTGGTAAAGACGCACTGCTGGGCAACGGCGTTGCGGTCCGCCTCGGTGGCCTGGCTGAGCAGACGGCCGTTAAGCTGCTCCTCCAGCAAAGCGACCGAGAGCAGAGCGGCGTGGCCTTCGTTCATGTGGTAGACCTTCGGCTTGCAGCCGAGCGCCTCCAGCAGCGCCACGCCTCCGATGCCAAGCACGGCCTCCTGGCAGAGACGGTAGTAGGCGTCGCCTCCATAGAGGTGATCGGTCAGCCGCCGGTCCCAGGGGTCGTTGCCCTCGACGTCGGTGTCGAGCAGGAAGACCGGAAGGATGTGCCCGCTGACGCCCTTGACGTCGTAGCGCCAGGCGCGGACGAGCAGCGGACGGCCCTGCAGCGTGATGGTGACGATCTGATTGGCCAACGGAATAGTCGCCTCCGGCGACCAGGGCCAGTCGGACTCGGTCTGCTGGCCGGCGTCGGAGAGGATCTGCCGGAAGTATCCTGCGCGGTGGACCAGCGAGATCGCTACCATGGGAACGTCCATGTCCGCGCCCGAGCGCAGTGTATCGCCGGCCAGCACTCCCAGGCCGCCTGAGTAGGTGGGAATCTTCGGGGACAGAGCTATTTCCATGGAGAAATAGGCAATAGTGCGTTGAGACAGATCGAGATCAACCGGAGTAGCGTCGGGGAGATTCATGCGTTAACGGGTTCCTTTTCCTTGTCGGGCCCGGTACGCCTTGCGGTGGAGCTTCCGGCCGTCGATCGAATCAATCCATCGAACTCACCGAATCCGCAGCAGGAATCCATAAAAGTTGGATGCGGCCCGATTAAAAGCTGTGTATTCAAGTTTATCAAATGTCCGTTTCCGCCGGGCTGGAAACGTTTTCCTGGGCATCCGCTTATTTTTCTTGAAGATGTGGCGAATCACGGTAAATGATCCGCCCCTCGCAGAGAGTAGCGCTGATGCGGCCAACCATCGTGGCTCCGTCGAAGGGAGTGTTCCGCGAGCGCGACAGCGAATCGGCAGCCTTAAACTGCCATCTCGCATCGACGTCGAAGAGAACCACGTCGGCCACATGCCCCAGCCCCAGCGAGCCGCGTCCGGACAGCGCGAGAATCGACGCGGGTCCTGCGCTCATCAGCTCCACGACGCGCCCGAGCGACAGCCCGTGTTGCTGATGCAAGACGCCGAGCGCCAGACCAAGCGCCGTCTCCAGGCCGGTAATGCCATTGGCAGCGCGGTCGAACTCCACCTCTTTTTCGTACGCGGCATGAGGAGCGTGGTCCGTCGCGATGCAGTCCACCGTGCCATCGACCAGGCCCGCGATCAGCGCCAGACGGTCCGCCTCGGCGCGAAGCGGAGGACTCATCTTGGCATGAGTGTCGTAGTCACCGACAGCCTCGTCGGTGAGCGTGAAGTGGTGTGGCGTCACCTCGCAGGTGACATGAAGCCCCTCCTGCTTTGCAGCGCGGATCGTCTCCAGCGCTCGTGCCGTCGAAACATGCTGCACATGCAGATGCGGATGCAGGCCCTCGGACGTCTCGATCTCGCGCAGAAGCTGAATGTCCCGCTCCACAATGAGCGATTCGGCAGCAACGGGAATCCCGCGCAGTCCCAGCCTGAAGGCCACGGCTCCGGCGTTCATGCAGCCGCCCGCGCTGATGCGAGTGTCTTCGGCATGCTGCGAGAGCGGAACCCCGGCACGAGCGGCGGCGATCAGAGCCGCCCGCATGATTCGCTCCTCCAGAACCGGCTTGCCATCGTCGGTAAAGCCCACGGCTCCAGCGCGGCGCAGCGCGGCGAAGTCCGTCAGCTCCGTTCCCTGGCTGTCCTTCGTCGCTGCCGCCATCGCAAACAGCTTCACGCGAGCACCACGCGCAGCGTCGAGCATCCACTCCAGCGTGGCGGCGGAGCCGTTGACCGGAACCGTATTCGGCATAGCCACGACAGAGGTAAAGCCGCCCACAGCAGCAGCAGCGGTTCCGGAGGCGATGGTCTCCTTGTAGCTCTGGCCCGGCTCGCGCAAGTGTACGTGCATGTCGATCAGCCCCGGAGCGACGATCATTCCCGCGGCATCAATGCTCTCGGCAACCTCGTAGTCATCGAGCACGCCAGCAGGCTCGACGGCGGCAACACGGCCATCGCGCAGCAGAAGGTCGCGCTCGGCGTCGATGTTGTTAGCCGGATCGATCAGGCGTCCATTACGAATCAATAATGTACTCATGCGATCCTGCTTTCGAAGCCGCCTGCATCGAGCGCGCGCGCCAGCAGAGCCGAGCGAACCCTCAGCCCGTTTGTAACCTGTTCTTCGACGGCGGACTGCTCGCCATCTGCGACCGCGTCGTCGATCTCCAGCCCCCGGATCATCGGCCCCGGATGCATGATAACCGCTTTAGGAGCGGTCCTTGCAAGGCGATCCTGGTTCAACTGATAGCGATCAATATAATCCGCAAGGTCGAGCTGAAGCCCGCTCAACCGCTCCTTTTGAATGCGCAGAGCCATCACGACAGGAACTCCCCGGCTGGCGTCTGCGAGCGCAGCATCGAAGTCGCGCTCAATCGAGACTCCCTCACCCAGGCCCAGAGCGTCGTTGGGCAACAGCTTCTCCGGCCCGCAGAGCGTCACGTGCGCGCCTAGCCGTGGCAGCAACATGGCGTTGGAACGCGCCACGCGGCTGTGCAGAATATCTCCTGTAATCACCACGGCGACGCCTGCCAGCGTATTCGCGTTTACGGCGGTGGCGTCGCAGCCGAGGCGCATCAGAATCGTGCGCAGATCGAGCAGCGCCTGCGAGGGATGCTCATGCATTCCGTCGCCCGCGTTGAGCACGGGTAAGCCGGTCGCCCGCTCCAGCACGAAGGGCGAGCCCGACGATGGATGCCGCAGCACAATAGCTTCAGCCCTGAGCGCGCGCAGCGTGAGGCCGGTATCCTTGAGGCTCTCTCCCTTTTCGATAGACGAAGACTTATCGCTGACCAGCGTCGTCGTAGCGCCCAGCGATTTGGCGGCAAGCTCGAAGGAGGTTCTGGTGCGCGTGCTCGATTCGTAGAACAGCAGCGCGATGGTGCGGCCATGAAGCACCTTCGAGCGAACCTCATGCGGCATCAGTTCGATGCGCGCAGTCTCGTAGAGAATAGCCGAAACATCAGCAATGGAAAGATGGGTCACGCTCAGCAGCGAGCCTGCGGCGTGGCCTGGATTCGGCAGCGGATTCATCGCAACCCCGTCAGTCCACCCGCTCAATCAGCAGGACCTGCTCGTCGCCGTCGATCTCGTTGAGCTTGACCTCGATAATCTCGCGGCTGGAGGTGGGAATGGTGCGGCCCACAAAGGTGGCTTCAATGGGAAGCTCGCGGTGGCCGCGGTCGATGAGCACCAGCAGTTGCACCCGGCGCGGGCGGCCCTGGTCGAAGAGCGCGTCCATGGCCGCGCGGACCGTCCGGCCCGTGTAAAGAACGTCGTCGAGCAGCACGATATCGCGTCCGGTGACGTCGAAGCCGATGGGGCTGGGCGTCACCTTCGGGCGCGGTCCGTCGGTCGAGAGGTCGTCGCGGTAGAAGCTGATGTCGAGCACGCCGGTATCGACCGGGCGGCGCTCGATCTTCTCGATCATCGAGGCCAGCCGCTGGGCCAGGGGAACGCCGCGGCGCTTGATGCCGACCAGGCCCAGGTTGGAGCTGCCGTTGTTCTTTTCGACAATCTCGTGAGCCAGACGCACCAGCGTCCGCTCGATCTCAGAGGCCGACAGCAGACGGCCCTTTTCACGCATCCTAGCGGGATTGGAAGTATTGGCAGATTCCATCAGGTTGCTCATAATGCTCTGCCTGTGATGATATCAGGCAGCGGCGGCAGGAGTTAGGAAAAACGCCATTCGCAAACGCTGGCTAGTTTCGCCGCGTCCGCCGCGTGCCGCCCAGCGCTCCGGCCAGAGCCGAGAACACCAGCACGGCCCCGCCCAGCAGCATGTAGTTCAGCAGCAGAATCCACACGCGCGCCTCGGGCGTATTCATGTAGGAGTAATCCGGCTTGGGAATGTTGTGCGCAACGGCCCAGTTCTGGGCTATCTCCTGCCCTTGATGAATCTTCTGCAGCAACTGCGCGTCAAAATCAGCCATATTATGCAGGCCGAAACGCGCTACCACTCCCATGACGACCGACGACGCGGCCAAGCACCCCAGCAACACCACTCCTACGGCCAGACCGATCCGCGCGCCGATGCGCAGGTCCATGCGCGCCCGAGGATGGTGCTTCTGATAGATCGCCAGAGCCAGCGCCGGAGCGCTGAAGATTAACAGATAGTTCAACAGCGTCAGGGCGGGCAAACCTGCCGAAGCAACATTAAGAATCGCGGCGGTGATGCCGATCAGCAGAGCCGAGCGAATCGCCGTCTTCCACTCGACAAGCTGCAGACGCGGCGGCGGCGGAGCCGCTGCCTGAGGTGAACCTGCCTGCTCCGCGTCTGGATTCTGACCTGAGAAGTAAATCTGAGGCGCGCCGCAGTGCGGGCAGAAGGTGGCGCTGCCTGCCGTAGCAGGAAGCTCGCCGCCGCAGCGATGGCAGAACTCCGTCATACTTTGAAGCTATCCCACTTCTCTCTGCCTTGTCATCCCATTTCCCCTTGTCATTCCGGAGGTCGCCGCGGCAACCGACGTCCGCCGCGGCAGATGCTTTCCTTTTCCCTGCCACGAACGACCGGGTGCCCCATCCTTCGTCCGCCGCGTACGGTGCGGGTATCCCATACATTCCGTGCGGACGAAGGGTGGGAGAGCACGATGCTCAATCAACCATGTTTTTCGTCACTGACAGCGGCAAGTTGAACCGTTTACCTTCCCACCCTTCGTCCGAACAGACGACAGGGAATATCCTTCGGCCACCTTGGCGGACGAAGGATGGGGCACCCGGTCGTTTGTGGCATGGCAAGATAAAAGCAGGTGCGGTATTCTGACCACTCGGATGGCTCAGTCAACAACAAATGGTTTAGCAGCGGAGCAGGCGAACCTTTCGCCTGCCATGCGGCAGTATCGGGCAGCCAAGGACGCTAATCCGGATACGCTGCTCTTCTTCCGCATGGGAGACTTCTACGAGCTGTTCTTCGACGACGCCATCGTAGCGGCGCGCGAGCTGCAACTGACTCTGACCTCGCGCGACAAGGCCAAGAGCGTGCCCATGTGCGGGGTTCCGTATCATGCTGTCGAGACGTACCTGCAGCGGCTTCTGCGCAAGGGCTAC
>WQYS01000153.1 GCA_009781125.1 Acidobacteriaceae bacterium
GGTCTACGTCACAAATCAGTCCAGTGGTAATGTAACTGTGATTGATGGGGCGACCAATGCCGCTTCTACCGTGAATGTGGGAAATACCCCTGGTGCAGTAGCAGTGAACCCGGTGACCAACAGGGTTTATGTCGCAAACTATAACAGCAACGATGTGACCGTGATCGATGGGGCGACCAATGCCGCCATTGCTACCGTGGGGGCGGGAACGAATCCTGTTGAGATAACAGTGAACCCGGTGACCAACAAGGTCTACGTCCTAAATCGAATGAGCAACAATGTGACCGTGATCGATGGGGTAACCAATGTCGCCACCGCTACCGTGGGGGTAGGAACTGATCCCGAGGAGGTAGCAGTGAACCCGGTGACCAATAAGGTCTATGTCGTAAATCAGTCCAGCAATAATGTAACAGTGATCGATGGGGCAACCAATGTCGTCTCGAACATAGGGGTGGGAACGATTCCTGAATCAGTAACAGTGAACACGGTGACCAACAAGGTATATATTGCAAACTTCAGCAACAACAATATAACCGTGATCGATGTAGATGGGAACCATGCGTCTCCGGTGATGCAAACGGTATCGGGCGTGGCCGATTCGTTGACCGTATCGGCAGCGGGGGATGCGGTCTTCCAGACAATGAATACGTCTCCGCAGTTTACCGATAAGGTGACCAGCAACTACACCTACGGAACGCCTCCCGCGCCTACGGCGGTGTACTACGTCGTGGACGGCTATGGAGTATCGCCGATGCAGGTCGTGACCGCAGCGCCGGGCAGCGGCAATCCGGCCACCTTCACCGTGAATTTGGCCAACATGAGCATAGGAGTGCATACGCTCTATCTGTATGCAGCGACCGAGGCCGACGGCGGCAGTTCCGCACTGCCCTATGGGAACTCGCCCGATCTAAGCAGTGTGGCGGCCTATACGTTTGCCGTTCTGCCCTTACCCACAACCACCACAGTGTCCGCCGACGTGAATCCTCAGAACAGCGGCGGCAGCGTGACATTCACCGCAACGGTGAGTTCAACGTACTCCGGCGATCCCACGGGAACGGTATCGTTCTTCGACGGATCGACACTGTTGGGATCGGCTACGCTACAGCATCTCTCCGGCAGCTATCAGGCCACCTACACAACCAGCGCACTGGCGGCAGGCTCACGCACGATTACGGCAATTTATTCGGGCGACGGAGCGTTTGCCAACTCCAGTGGAACCATGACCGAGAAGATTGCAGGCCCGGTAGCCACGCTTACGGTTGCCAGCGGAGACGGCCAGAGCGCGAACATCGGAACCGCCTTTGCCAATCCGATAGTGGTGAAGGCAGTCGATAGCAACGGGATTCCAGTTCCGGGAGCGGCGGTTGGCTTCAGTGGAACAGGGATTATCTTCTCTATTCCGTTGCACGGCATCACCACGGACGCCAACGGCCTTGCCAGCGTATCGGCAACGCCAACGCAGGCGGGATCACTGGCGGGAACGGCAACGAGCAACGGCAAGAGCGTCAACTTCACTCTGACGGGAAACAAGATAATGCCGACTGTGACACTTTCGTCGAGCGCGAATCCTTCCACGACCGGCCAGAGCGTGACCCTTACGGCAACCGTATCGGACAGCGCCACCGGCACGGTAGCCTTCAAGGACAACGGAACCACCATCTCAACCTGTACCAGCCAGCCGATTACGAGCGGAGCGGCCACCTGCGTCCTCTCAACACTGACGGCAGGAACGCACCCGATTACGGCGGCATACACCACCGATAACACCGCGAAGTTCAATAACTCCACTTCGACAACACCTCTGAGCCAGTCGGTTGCAGGCGCGGTTGCCACTGTTACCGTAGTGAGCGGCGGCGGCCAGAGCGCGGTTGCCGGAACTGCCCTTGCCAATCCCATTGTGGTGAAAGCGGTCGATAGCAACGGGACTCCGGTTCCGGGCGTGTCGGTCAGCTTTACCGGGACAGGGATCACCTACGCTCCGAATCCGGCCACAACAGGCCCGGATGGTACGGTCAGCGTCACGGTCACTCCGACCGGGACGGGAACTCTGACAGGAACCATCACGGCAGGCGGCAAGACGACAACCTTCACGGTGACGGGAACCGCTCCGCCTCCACCGCCAGACTTCACGGCCACTCCGACATCGCCAACGTCGGTAACCGTTTCCGCCACAAGCGGAGGCGCGGCCTCGTACACCTTCACCGTCAGCGCGGTAGGCGGATTCACGGGCGACGTGAAGCTGACCGCAAACCCGTCTCCGGCGCTGCCCACCGGGGTTGTGCCGGTCTTCACTCCGTCCTCCACGGTAAAGCCAGGCGATACCGTAACCATGACGATAACGCTTGCCAAGGCGACGGCCAGCCTGCGCAGCTACTCTCCACTGGCGTTCGCCCTGCTGCTTCTGCCGGTGATGCTGATCGGCAAGGCGCGGAATCTTCGCATACGTGGCCTGCTGATGGTTGTTCTGGCGTTCGGCGCAATAGCCGGAGTTATAGGTTGCGGCGGAGGTAGCAGCAGCAGCGGTGGTAACGGCGGCAATGGAGGCGGCGGTGGAGGCGGTACTCGGACGCCGACGACCTACACCATTACCGTAACCGGCACGAGCACAAGCGGCAGCATCAGCCATCCGGTTGCCACCTTCACGCTGACTCAATAGGGACGGCGCACGAGGGGGAAGACCGTACACTTCCCCCTTCAATTCTTGCAGGTAACAACGACCACCCAGATAGGAATGAACCCATGAAAAGAATGTTTGGTGTTTCCGCTGTACTCGCGTTCTGTAGCCTTGTTTTTGCGCAAACAGTCTCCGCTCCGCCCATGAAGATGGGCCTGTGGGAGATCACTACCGTCTCAAAGATGAAACTGAATCTTCCCCCCGAAGTAATGGCACACCTGCCCGGCATGGGGCCGCAAACCTTCGTAAGCCAGGTCTGCATGACGCCGGAGACGTGGCGCGACGCCTATACCAAGTCACAGAAGAACAACAAGGACTGCCAATACACAAATCTCAAGCAGGATGCTTCGGGCATGTCAGCAGATGTTGTGTGCCACTCGGGAAAAGGAACCTCCACCGGCCACATGCAGCTTACCTTCGTGAGCATGGAGAGGACGCAGGGAACCATGCACATGGAGATGACAGACGGAAAGAATCCGCAGCCGACGATCATGGATATGACGTTCGACAGCGTATTCAGAGGCGATGACTGCAAAGGACTCGCGCCGGGCGCGGCAAAACTCGTGCGCTGACCCGCACTCTGGTTCGTCAAGGATGGCGCTGAGGAGACGTCACACCCTCCTCGCGTCTGGGCGGTATCTCCAGTCGGTCACACCTCTGGGGATACCGCTTTTGAGAGAACGACAGACTCGCGTGTGCGGTTTCCACTGCACACGCTCCTCTTATTAACTTCAACCAAGCCTGGTCAGGTCGCTATTGAAAGCCTGTCCTCAACCAGAAATCAGTTTTGTAACGTTGCACGTACCACTAATGTGTCGGGTTTCGTAATGCCGTAGCACCCCCCGTAGTACCCGCACAGAGCGAAGGGAACACCCATCCCGGACTGCCGCCATAGGCGCAGCAGTTCCCGCTCTGGCAGAGGTACTATCAATGTATAGAAATCAAGTCATGCTTACTGGATTGGTCCTGCACGATCCACGCCTTAACGAATCCTACCCGCACTATCTCTATACGCACATGCGGTTGATTTTACCGCCCGATGCGTATCCCGGCTCTTCCATAATGAAGTCCACCGCCTGCATTGGCGAATGCAGAATCGTCTTCCAGAACAACATCGCCGACAACGCCGCTCAATTCACCACCAACGACATCATCTATGTGTCCGGCTATCTGATTACCGGGTACATCCGTGAAAGCAATATCACCACCAACAAGATCATGGCGAACTATGCCGTCTCTTTGAACAAGGCTCGTTTCTCCGATTGCGATGCCCAGAACCACATCGAAATCTCCGGCATTCTGGGCGACGATCCGGTTGTGACCTACAGGCCAGTTCGGGCGTGGAGTGTGCATCTCAATCCACATCTCTCACCCGATCTGCATCCGCTTCGCGCGCCGGAAAAGCAACAGTTCAGGAACTATCAGGTTTTGTTCTCTGAGTCGATTCGAGACAAGGCCGCTCAGTTCACGAAGAATGAGCTTGTGCTTGTATGTGGGTATTTCTTTCCGAGTTGCGCCTGCCATCCGAGAACGTCCGGCAACTACATTGTTGCCAGTCAAATGACTCATCTCGGCAACACCCAACCCATAACGCCGCCCGGTATGCTTTCACGCAAGGCAAGCTGAGGGCAACCGTTCAGGGGAAGGGCTGACACCCTTCCCCCGTTCAGCCACGCACAGTTTCGCCAGTTTCCGTCGAGGGTTTGATCTACGCGCATTGCCCCTTCTATCGGCAGCGTTGCTCATGGATTCCTTGCAGTTTGTTCGTCCCATCGCCACCGTAGATTGCCAAAAGCGTTCACGCCCTGCGGCTCTGCGTTCGGAATTTCCAGACTCCTTCCCCAAAGCGAGTTTGTGTCCCCTTCCAGAAATTCCTCTCTTGGCTTCAGCGCCCCCGACGCGCTCTTGGGAGTTCACGGCAACTCCGTCCCTTCGGGCTGTGTGTCCGATGGGACAAAAAACATACCGCAAGGAGATACACACCATGAGCAACACTGCCATCAACGAAGGAAGCACCGCCGCAACTCACACCCTCACGGAAACCGACCTTCACCAGTTCCACGGCACGGAGACGTGGTTTCGTCATTGGTTGAATCTTTCGATCACGTACACCGAAGGCGTCAAGTACATGGCCGAGCACGGCGGCGCATATTGGCTGATTGACGAAATCGCCATCAGCCAGAGCCTTCCCACTATCAAGCGCGAGGAGTTTCAGGTATGGACGCTGACGCTTACCGACGCAGACACGAAGTTCGGCGCAATCCTCACCTGCGACGATGGCAATGACAACATCGTCTACACCAAGAAGATTCCCTTTACCGACTTCCCGTTGCCGAGCATCAAGTTCTATTGCACGGACAACGTGATTATGCTTCCCGGCGAATACTGACACAGAAACGGCCCGGTGTCCTTCAACCGGGCCGTTTGATTGAACCTGAGAGGTTCGGCGGAGAGCGACCGAATCGCTCCCTTTCGCTCGTGTCTGTTCCCGTTCGCAGGGTCCAATCGCGCGGCTTTTGCGCGATGGGTGCGAACGGAAACAGAACCGCCGAACCCGGTCCAACCATAGGTTAGGAGCTGCCGAGATGCTGGAATCGGAAGACCACGCCGCCGCTCACACGGAACTGGTTTTGCATATTCCCCTGAACGTTGCGAATCTCCGAATAGTGGTAATCGGCCTGAAATGCGCGAATCCAGAGGTGTTTCGACACGTTCAGATCGACACCACCGCCAAGAGCCATTGCGAACGACGTGTCGTAACTTGTCGGATATCTCCCGACCGGAGCCGGGAAGTATCCATCGAAGCCGTGAACCCCGCCGAATAACCCTTGCGCGAAAGGCTGAAAGATCGTGTGGTTCGGAACACGCAGCCGGAGACCGCCCATGCCACTGAGCAGGCTCAGGCCGGTATCGAAGCCGGGAATCATCCCGATCCTCTGGCCGCCGACCTCTGCCACAGCAGAGAGGTTCTTCCAGACCGGGACCGAGAACTCTGCGGTCCCTCCATTCATCCAGAAGCAATCACAACCGCCTACGGGAGCGTTTGTATGCAGTGCGCTGTACATCACTGCAATATCCATCGTTGGCTGTTGCGCGAGAGCCGCGCCAGCCGACAACACTATCAACAATGCAACTATGATTCTCTTCATTTCGCCCCCTTACTCAACTGTCAGCGTGACAGTCGTACTATGGACCAGACTTCCGCTTGTGCCGGTCACTGTAACCGTGTAGCTCTTCTCGGACTGCGAGAAGTAGCCGCCCTTATTGCCCATCCCGCAGCCGCTTATCAGGCCCATGCCGCTGAGTCCAGCCAGCAGCAGCACGAGCAGCCTGATGTGCTTTCTTCGCTTGCGGAAGGCAGCAAGCGGCAGCAGCAGCGCGGCCAGCGCAAGCGGAGATTTCCCAGAGGAAAACGGCTTCAGACTCGCGCTCTGTTGCGGAACGGAGATCGTCATGGTTGAC
>WQYS01000154.1 GCA_009781125.1 Acidobacteriaceae bacterium
AGCTGCGAAGAACCTGTTTGATAAGGGCAACGCAGTGGTAGTAGTGAAGGCGCAGATCCACGCCGGAGGCCGCGGAAAGGGTGGCGGCGTCAAGGTTGTGAAGACTCTGGCCGACGCGCAGACCGCCGCCAAGGCGATCCTGGGCATGCAACTCATCACCCACCAGACCGGACCTCAGGGACAGAAGGTTCAGCGCCTGCTCATCGAAGAAGGCTCGGCCATTGACCGCGAGCTTTATCTGGGAATCGTGCTCGACCGCGCCATCGGACGCCTGGTCTTCATGGCCTCGCAGGCCGGAGGCATGGAGATCGAAGAAGTCGCAGCCAAGACTCCCGAAAAAATCTACAAGGAAGTCATCGACCCGGCCATGGGTCTGCAACCCTTCCAGGCGCGCCGTCTGGCCTTCAAGCTGGAGCTGAAGCCGACGCAGATCAACGCCGCCGCCGCCTTCATGATGGGACTCTACAAGGCCTACGTCGAAGTCGACGCTACGCTGATGGAGATCAATCCCTTCGTCTCGACCAAGGACGACAAGCTGCTCGCGCTCGATTGCAAGGTCAACTTCGACGACAACGCCATGTTCCGGCACAAGGACCTGAAGGAGCTGCGCGACATCAGCGAAGAGGACCCGCTCGAGGTCGAAGCCAGCAAGTATGCGCTGAACTACATCCGTCTGGACGGTTCGATTGCCTGCATGGTCAACGGCGCTGGCCTGGCGATGGCGACCATGGACATCATCAAGTACGCGGGCGGCTCGCCGGCGAACTTCCTCGACGTGGGCGGCGGAGCCAACCAGGAGCAGATCGAGAACGCCTTCGAGATTCTGCTCAGCGACAAGAATGTGAAGGCGATCTTCATCAACATCTTTGGCGGCATCCTGCGCGTGGACGTGCTGGCGAGCGCGGTGGTGGCGGCAGCCAAGAAGCTCGACGTCAAGCTGCCCATCATTCTGCGGCTCGAGGGCACCAATGTTGAGGAAGGCCGCGAGATTCTCAAGCAGTCCGGTCTGAAGTTCCAGGTTGGCGCAACCATGAAGGAAGCGGCTGAGCTTGCGGTAGCTGCGGCGAAAGGTGGTAAGTAAATGGCGGTATTAGTCGATAAAAATACACGGCTGATCGTGCAGGGCATTACCGGACGCGAAGGAACGTTTCACGCCAAGGCTTGCGCGGAGTATGGAACCAAGGTTGTCGGCGGAGTGACGCCGGGCAAGGGCGGAATGACCCACGAGGGCTTTCCCGTGTTCAACACCGTCTCTGAAGCGGTCGAGAAGACGGGCGCCAATGCAACCATGATCTTCGTGCCGCCTCCGTTTGCGGCTGACGGCATCATGGAAGCGACAGATGCCGGGATTCCGCTGGTGGTCTGCATCACCGAAGGCATCCCTGTGCTAGACATGGTGAAGGTGTGGGAGGTGGTGAAGGACTCGAAGTCGCGGCTGATCGGCCCGAACTGTCCGGGCGTCATCTCGCCGGGCAAGGCCAAGGTCGGCATCATGCCCGCTCGCGTTCACAAGGAAGGGCGCGTGGGCATCGTCTCGCGCTCGGGAACGCTGACCTATGAGGCGGTGCATCAGTTGACGATGCGCGGCATCGGCCAATCGACGGCCATCGGCATCGGCGGCGATCCCATCATTGGCACCACGCACATCGACGCTCTGCGGCTGCTCAACGACGATCCCGAGACCGAAGGCATCATCATGATCGGCGAGATCGGCGGAACGGCTGAGGAGAAGGCCGCGGCGTTCATCAAGGCGAACGTGAAGAAGCCGGTGGTTGGCTTCATCGCGGGGCAGACGGCTCCTCCGGGACGCAGGATGGGTCACGCGGGCGCGATCATCTCGGGCGGCGAAGGCACGGCTGAGGCCAAGATGAAGGCGATGAAAGAAGCCGGAATTCACGTAGTCGTCTCGCCTGCCGACATCGGCGCGGAGATGGCCAGGGTTCTGGGCAAGTAATCAGTACCAAGCCAGGCAAGAACGAAGCGGGACTCTTCCACAAGGAAGAGTCCCGCTTTTCTAATGCAATTATCCTTTTGCTGTAGACAGTCCGGGTGCCCCATCCTGTGCGTTTTTTGCGAAGGGCGGGAGTGCAGGACGCTCAATCAGGCGGTTTTCCTTCCCGAAAAGTGGCGGGTCGAGCTCCATACTTTCCCACCCTTCGCTTCGCTCAGGATGGGGCACCTGCACACAATGCCACCGTCTCCCTTGCCGCAGAGCTGCTACAGCCAGAAAGGGCGCTACGGACATGGTGCAGCTTGTGAGGGTTACAGGTTGCTTGTGGTGGGCAGAGCCCTGCTACGACAGTTCCCGTACCGCCCGGTGCCAATCCTGCTCGTGGAAGCCATGCTTGCAGCCACGCTCCACGTAGAACTTGTGCGCCAAAGCTGCGATCTGCTCATGAGTAGGCTTCGCCTTCGCCGCAATCGGCGCAACCGCAACCGCTCCGTTCTTTGACTTCGAAGCTGGCGACGCAGCTTTCACCGCTTTCACCGCCTTAACTGCCTTCACTGTGGTTGCAGCCTTCTTCGCTGTTGTCTTGCGCGGCTTTTTCACTTTCTCTTCACTCATCGGACAAAACCTCCTTTGGGCTTGAATGAGCCACGACTATGCGACTCCCTTTTCTAAGCATAGATGAGGATTGCCTTCGAGAGAATAACAACATCGTTAACTTCTGGTTACACTCAAGCGACTCCCCCTAAGGTAATGTGACAGAGCGCACACCCTAGGCTTCCACCAGACCATAGCGACGCTGCCATTGCAGCTTCAGCCTGGTCCAGACGGCCTCGCGCTCTTCGGGCGTGAGTATTGGATCAGGCCTCTCGACAAACTGCATGGCCTCGACGCGCGCCAACTCCAGCACGGCGCGGTCGCGAATGAGGTTCGCTACACGGAACTCCGGCAGCCCGGCCTGGCGCGTTCCGAAGAACTCGCCCGGGCCGCGCTGCGCCAGGTCCAGCTCGGCCAGCTCGAAGCCGTCCTGCGTGCCCACCATGGCGTTGAGACGGGCCTCGGCCCGCTCGCTCACCTGGCCTCCGGTGACGAGAATGCACGTGCTCTGCGCGGCTCCGCGGCCTACACGCCCGCGCAACTGATGCATCTGCGCCAGGCCGAAGCGCTCGGCGTGCTCGATGACCATGACCGTGGCGTTGGGTACATCGACGCCCACTTCGATGACGGTTGTCGCAACGAGCACGTCGATCTCTCCGCGCTGGAAGCGGCGCATGACGACATCTTTGTCGTCGGCGCTCAGGCGGCCATGCAGCAGGCCGAGCCGCAGGCCGGAGAGCGCTCCGTGGCGCAGCTCCTCGTACATGTCGGCGGCGGCGCGCAAAGCCTGCGGCTTAAACAGTGTCCCTGTCTTTGGAACCTTCGACTTCGTTCCTTGCTTTGTGGCCGCTGCGGAGTCCTGCGCGTTCTCGGCGCTTTCATCCTGAGGAAAGTCCAGTTCCGGCTGATCGTCCCGCGTCCCTTCAATAACCGGATACACGATATAGGCCTGGCGTCCCTTAGCAACCTGCTTGCGGACGAACTGCCATACATCGTCGCGGCGTTCTTCGGTGGTTCGCTTGGTTACGATAGGCGAGCGGCCCGGCGGCAGCTCGTCGATGACGCTGGCCTCCAGATCGCCATACATCACCAGCGCCAGCGTGCGCGGAATCGGCGTTGCTGTCATGACGAGCACGTCCGGCTCCTGCGGCTGGCCGTCGGCTCCGGGCTTTTTCATAAGCTGAAAGCGCTGCTCCACGCCGAAGCGGTGTTGTTCGTCGACGATCACCAGGCCGAGATTGTCGAAGTCCACCTTCTCCTCAATCAGCGCGTGTGTGCCGATGGCCAGATGCGTCTCGCCGCGCGCGATGCGGCCCCGCGCCTCGCGCTTACTGGCGTCGTCGAGCGAACCGGTCAACAGCGTGATGCGGTAAGGCTTGCCCGTCGCGGGCGACACCGCATCGCCCAGCAGGCGCCGAGCGGAAAGATAATGCTGCGTGGCCAGGATCTCGGTTGGCGCCATCATCGCCACCTGATAGCCGTTCTCGATGGCGACCAGCGCGGCCTCCAGCGCGACAATCGTCTTGCCGGAGCCGACGTCTCCCTGCAACAAGCGCCTCATCGGCTGCGCGCGGCGCATGTCGGCGACGATCTCGCCCAGCACGCGCTTCTGCGCCGCTGTCGGGTGGAAAGGAAGAATCTGCTTGAGGGCTTCGCGCACCTTTTCGTCTGTAACAAAGGCCGTGCCCACGCGCTGACGGAGCTGCTTGCGCTTGAGCTCCAGGCCAAGCTCAAGGTAGAAGAGTTCCTCGAAGATCAGACGGCGATGTCCGGCGGTTGCAAACGACATCAGCTCGGTCATCGGCGTGCCCGCCTCGGGAAAGTGCACCGCGCGCAGAGCCTCAAGACGGCCCGGCATTCCGAGCCGCTCCAGCATAGGCGCTGGCAGAGTCTCCGGCACGCTGTCTTCGCCGAGTTCGTTCAGGATCGACCAGATTACCCTTCGCAGCCAGCGCGAGGTCAGCTTGGTTCCGCCGGGCGTGGTTCCGCCGACGAACTCGTAGATGGGCACGATGCGCCCGATCTCCAGCGCGGCAAACTCCGCCTGCGGCGAGTCTGCTTCAGGAAGAATCTCCACCTGCGGCTGGATCATCTTGAACTTGCCAGGGCTGGAGCGCGAGGCCTCCAGCTTGCCGTAGAGCGCCACCATCTGTCCGGCGCGGAACTTGTCCTTAAGGTAGCCGCCGTGAAACCAGATGCACTTGACCGAATCCAGCCCCTGGCCGACGGTCATCTCGAACAGAGGCATGGAGCGCGTGCGCAGCAGCATCGAGCCGCGCACCTCGCCGATCACCGAGGCCATCGCGCCCGCCTTCAGCTCGCGGATGGGCATGGGATTCAGCCGGTCCTCGTAGCGGAAGGGCAGATGAAAGAGCAGGTCCTCGACGGTTTCGATTCCCCGTTTGGCCAGCGGCGCGGCGATGCGCTCGCCTACACGCTTCACAAATTTGATGGGCGTCGAAAGTTCCAGCACAAACCGATGCTATCAAGGATGACAAGGAAAAAGAGGATTGAATGGCGCAAACGATACAATCGGCGCTACGGTTAAGAAGATGGGACTAGGATTTCTGAGCAGCTTGTTTTATCCGTGGGGCTTTGTGCTTCAGGGACTGGCTATCGTGCACTTCATACGGCGGCGGCCCGATACGTGGTGGCTCTGGGTCATCCTGTTTCTGGGGCCGGTTGGAGCAGCCATCTACCTGATTGTCGAGGCCGTGCCCGATGTGGGATCGTTCAGCCAAGCCTTCAAGAAAGGCTTCTCGCGGCGCAAGCGCATCCGCGAGCTGGAGACCGCCGTGCGCGACAATCCCTCCTCGGGAAACTGGGAAGAGCTGGGCGATCTCTACATGGACGAGGGCAGACTCGCACCGGCGCGAGCCGCGTTTGATAAGGCCATCGCTGCCCGCGCCGATACTCCCGACCCGTTCTACCGGCGCGGAGTCTGCGCGCTTCAACTGGGAGACCCTGCCGCCGCGCTTCCCGATCTGGAGCGTGTGGCTGGCAGCGATCCCGGCTACGATTTTCATCGCGCCGCCGGACTGCTGGCTCACGCCTATGCGCTGACCGGCCAGAAGGAAAAGGCTGAAACGCTCTTCCGGCAGATAACGGCGGTGTCGACGCTGTCTGAGACCTATATCAACTTCGCCAGCCTGCTGGCCTCCGAAGGCCACAACGCCGAAGCCCGCCAATGGTTGCAACGGGTGCTCGACAAAAAACCGACTATGCCGGGGTATCTTCGTCGGCGCGAGCGGTCCTGGTTTCGCGCCGCCAACGCGATGTTGAGGCGAATTCCAACGAAGTAGACTTCGCTCTTCCCTTAGAAGAGATCAATCATTTTCTATAACCATGCGTTTACACTGGAGACCTATGAGTGAGAACACGACCCGCGATACCGTAATTCTTGGGACCGGCTGCGCCGGACTGACCGCCGCCATCTACACTGCGCGAGCGAACCTGAAACCGCTGGTTCTGGAGGGCCACGAGCCCGGCGGACAGCTTTCGATCACCACGCTGGTGGAGAACTTCCCCGGCTGGCCCGAAGGAGTGCAGGGGCCGG
>WQYS01000155.1 GCA_009781125.1 Acidobacteriaceae bacterium
CAGAGGCGTGTCTGCCGATATTGCCCCAAACAGCGGATGGCTATCTGCAGCTATAACGATGCCGACCTGCACTGCGCCTGCAAGAAGCTGACGCCGGGTCAATTCAAACTCACGCTGTTTCTTTTCCATATCCACCATCTGGAAGGGCCTCCCTTAGCCGAAAAGTGTCTGACAGTCACACGGCCTTACAGCATAGCAACCGGGCATCCGAAGTTTGTCAAGGATCAACCGAACTTATTCAAGCGAACGGTAAAACCTTTATGATGAAGCACCAGGTGAATCACATTTTCCTTACCGTCAGGTCGTGCAGGTTTAGCATGTCCTTCTCCTGTAAAATTGAGGCCCCTTATTGAGCGATCTGCTGTAATTCGAGGATCGTGGCACTCCAGGGTTCTCCTAAAGTAACTGAAATTCCTTTTTCCATCAGGACTTTACCTGTCAAGTCTTGAGCAGCCTGCTGCTCGCCAGAGATGTGGTACCGTGCAGATGGATCAAGGCCACGCAACGAAAAAGTCCTGGTCAGGTTGTCATCTTCCATGCGATACGCTAGCAGAACGCTCCTTGCCGGCGTAGCCACGTATTGAACGGCCATCCATCCAACCGGCTTAACGTTGTCAGGCTGTGGGGTGAGATGATAGGCGTCTCCGTTGGCGATGACCTCGCGTATCCGCTTGTAAAGAGCCACGTTCTCGGTGGCGCGTCGCATCAGCTCCGGCGGCCAGAGGAAGGTCTTGCTGGAGATCCCGAACTGTCCGTTCATCGGTACGCGGAACATGAAGTCCCACCAGCGAGGCGTGTCCTGCGGAAGGACGACGGCATCTTTGTCATCGCCGACCATCCAATGGTTGCACACGCCGGGTGTGAATTCGACCGTGCATCCGTAGGCCAGTTGCAGGGACTGCTTTGGCCGGGACTCATCGGAAAGCCACTCCGTGTCGGCATGAGCCATGATTCCCAGGTCGAACCGCATGCCACCGCTGGCACATGCCTCGACAATCAGGCCAGGGTGGGCGGAGCGTATCTCATCCAGCCACGAGTAATAACTCGTGAGGTGACGGTAGAGTACATCGGCGCGGCGCGTGTCCGTAGCCGCCGGATCGAAGTCGTTTCCAATTTCGGTGTTGTAATCGATCTTGAACCACTCGATGCCGTAGTCCTTTACCAGACGGTCGATGACCGAGCGCGCCCATGCGCGAACCTCGGGCTTGGAGAAGTCCAGGTGGCGGCGCGTGCCCTGCGGACCCCATGCAATAGGCTCCCCGTTGTACTGGAGATACCAGTCGGGATGCTCGTGAAATAGCTGCGAGTCCGTGGTAACGGTTTCGATCTCGACCCAAAGGCCAAACTTCATGCCCAACTTGCGGACATACTCCGAGAACTCCTGCATCCCGTTGGGAAAGACAGCGGGGTCGGGCTGCCAATCGCCGAGTTTGGTGTTCCAGCTGTCGGCATTGCTATACCAGCCAGCATCGACGACATAGACCTCGGCACCTATCTTGGCTGCCAGATCGGCGCTTTGCTTCAGGTTGGCGACCGTTTGCTTTTGGAAAGGCTGAAATATGTGGTTGAACTGGAATGAAGTGTTGAATTGGACCAGCGGAGGCTCGTTGGCGGCATCAATCTTGAAGGCATACTGCCGTTGATAGCGATGCATCTGGTTGGCCGCATCGTCCAGGTCTCCGCCTGACGCCGTAAAGGCCACCGCAGGCAAGCGAAACGACTCGCCGACATTGAGCTGGAGCGGTCCGCCGAAATCAAACTGCATACCCATGCTGGCATGCAAACCGGCATCGGCAATCTTCAAGCCATCGTGAAGCGGCGCGCGGTCGAAGCTCATAGCCCAGTTGCCGGAGTAGGCTAACTGAGCTAGATACCGCGTGGAACTCCTTTGATTATGAATACAGAACCAAGCGGAGAAGCTGCTGGTAGAGCGTCCGCTGGAGGTCATAAACCGGCGCGAGCCAGGCCCCAGCACCTCGTTGGCCATCATTCGTTCCTGGCCGCCTCCACCCCACAGGTACGTTAGATCGTACTGGCCTTGCGGAAGGTCCCAACTCAACGCGGGCAAACGCTCGATGCGAATCGCGCCGGTGCCGGTATTGGTAATGGTCAAGGCCCGGGTGAAGACTCCAGTATCGCCCCATGCGGTGTACTCCGCCTCGATCGTCAAAGGTAGCCGCTTGTGATGAAAGACCAGAATCAGCTGATCGACGCCCGGCCTCGGTGACGAGGTTTTTTCGGAGATAAGGTCCAACTCAGTCGGGGTGATGGCTTGGCCCTCGGCCTGGCCGTCGAGATCGTATCGGGTCTGCGGTGACCGGGTGGGATCGGAAGGAGTCCATGCCGTACCCCCCGCCTCTCCAAAATAGACGAGGGAGATAACTCCCTTGCTGTTCTGGAGCACGTAGTCTATCTTCCCGCTCGTCAGATGCCAGTCTCCGCTTCTCTTGTCGAAACGGATATCAGAAAACGCTGGTGTGGCAAGCAGGCCTGCGAACAACGCGAGCAGGATGGAAAAGCGAACTCGGTGCATGAAGCCCTTTCTGTTCGGTCAGCGATGGCGAATCAAAAAATGATGTGACCAGGTCAGTTTGTGGACACGCCCTTCGCATAAAACCGATGCCCGGCAGTCACGCGGACTTACAACAGAACGGCCGGGCATTCGAGTGTAGCAATCAGCGGTGTCCGCCTGTCTCTGCGGACACCGCTGAAGTGTGTCAAGGATCACCAGTTGATACGCGCTGTCAGCATTCCCATGCGCGGATCGTTGACCTGAGAGTTGGTCATGCGGCCGAAGTTCCCGCCGGTGCCAAAGGCGGTACCCGGCATACCGAAGTTCGGAGTGTTGAGGACGTTGAAGAATTCACCGCGGATCTCGAAGGTCTGGCCTTCGCGGAAGAGCGGGAACTGCTTGAACATCGACAGGTCAAAGGTAGGACGAATGCGGCTGCGCACGGGAAGGTACGGGTCGTTGTACTGGGTCGTGTAGGCGAGCCGCTGCCGGAAGGCCGGTGTTGGCGATTGTGTGTCGCAGCCGTAGGAGGTGCCGCTCGTCGGTACTTGATTGCCGTTTACATCCTCGTAGCACGTGTTGAAGAATCGTGTCATGGAGGCATTCGGCTGCCGCACGTTGCCGATGATATCGACATTGGCCGGAGCCGGAATCTTGGTTCCGTTGATGTCCTGGAAGTTAGCGTTCATCTTCCATCCGCCAATGATCTGACGTTCCCAGTATGGCCGCGACCCAAAGCGCGGGAACTCATAGGTTCCGTATAGGTTGCCTACGAGGGTCGCCAGAGGATCCTGAATCGAAGCCAGCTTAGTATCAAACAGATTCAGATAAGTGATCCGGGTCATGGTCTTTTGCCACGTGAAGTTGCCTCCCACCGAAAAGTGATGAGACATCGGGTGGCTGGCCGAGATCTGGAGGCTATCATACAGCGAACTTCCGATGGAAAGGCCATTCTCAAGCACACCTGCCTGCCCAGTGGCGAACGACGCGCCAGTATTGGGGAAATTGGTATTGGACCCTTGCGCGGTAGAGGCAAACTGCGGATAAGGAACCAGCAGCATCCATTGCGCAATCGTCGGAGCATTCAGAGTCGCATTGCCTGGAATCTGTCCAGCCAACGGATTGGGAACGGCTGTATTGAGATAGTCAACTCCAGCCTGGCCCTGGTCGAAATATTGTTTGGGCAGGTAGTTGAGGTTGCGGACCACATCCATGCGCGTGGGATGCGAACCAACGTAAGCAACCTGCAGCGCCCAGTTACCAGGGAGCTGCTGCTGTAGGCTGAGCGTCCAGGAAGCAATACGCGGCTGCACGTGATTCTGGGCCATGAAGCTGACGCCCTGGCCCAGGCCGGCAGAGAGTCCCAACGAGTTCCCCGCCGGGAGCAAAATGCCATTTGGAAGCGGACTATCTGCCGTGTAGACCGCCTGCCCCATAGCAACCGAGTTCGGTGCCTGGCTGAAGGATGTGACTTGGGAGTAGCCGGTAGAGTACGGAGCTTCCATGGTATTGAAGTAGACGATACCGTAACCTGCATGAAAGACCGTGCCAGGCTTGTACTGATATGCCAAACCCAGGCGCGGCTGCCAGTTGTGGTAGGTGGCCGGGAACATGCCGCGGCTATTGCCGTCCACGCCCGCATATTGGAGTCCGCCGTTCAAAGTCAGACCCGGCACCTGCGGCTGCAGAGGACTCGCGCAGGTAAAGCAGAAACCGGTGATCATGCGGTTGTAACGTTCCGTGATGGGACCTTCGTAGTCCCAGCGCAGGCCGAGGTTGACCGTCAGCTTGTTGTTGAAGCGCCAGTCGTCCTGCACAAACCCGGCAATGTACTTCTGCTGCGTGGCGTAGTTGATGCCGAGGTTGTAGCTTACCTGCGAGAAATAACCCAGCAGCATGGAGGCTAGGGCATCGCCGCTGGTGGAATTGGCAGGAGCTATGGATATATCCTGTTGAGTAAATCCACGATCAAAATGAAATCCGTAAGTGGGACCCCAGCCGCTAAACATGGAATTCCCGTTGTAACGAGTGACCTGGCCTTCAAATCCGAAGCGGACCGAATGCCGTCCCCAGACTTTAGTCAAAGTTTCCGCGAGCTGGCCCACGGTGTAAATGGTGTTATGGCCGTTGGCTCCGGAAGCCAAATTGGGGTAGTTGTCGGTATCCATGCCCATACCGGGAAAGCTGTTATAAGGAAGGGGGGAGACGTTCATATGAAGCGTACTAAGGTCGTAGCCTGACTGTCCTGGATAAGTAATGATGATCGGGTGGTAGATAAGGCCAAACCGCGAGTCCAGCACCATGGTGTCGGAGAACTGATGCACGTCATCAATGCTGCCGCCACGGTTGTTGCGGAAAACATGGTAGCCATATGCGTTGGGAGGCTGAATGGGGAAGTTCACCATGGGGAAGGTCTGTGTCAGTCCATTACGGAATCCGAGTACAGTAAGCCTGTTCTTCGAGTTGATCTGCTGATCAAAGCGTCCGATAAATGAGGGTACCGTATTGGGATACGATACATTCGTTGCGTTGAAGTTGATATTGCTCGAAGCGTTTGCTCCCGGTATATTCCAGCCCGTGGGATAATACGACGCCAGCGCCGCGCCGGTGGTGTTGATGCGCCCAGCGATGTTGTTGTGCGGGAAATACGCGGTTCTGAGGTTGTTAACCACAGGAGAAAGCGGATCGTAAAGCTGTACGCCGCTGGTGCACAGACCGTTGGCATCGAAGCTGTTGCATAGTTCTGAGAAGTCGCCGCCAAGCTCTGCCGGAGACGGCAGCCGGGTACTGTAGGTTTGTATCGAATGGGTTGCATAGCGCTCGAACGCGAACATAAAGAAGGTCTTGTCGCGTCCGTTGTAGAGCTTGGGAATGACGACCGGTCCATCGACCACCAATCCCACTTCGTTGCGCTGATAGTTAGGACGGTTTTGTCCGCTAAAGACCCTGTCCGCGAGGTTTGCATTCAGATAGGTGTTCTGAAAAGCGTAAAAGGCCGCGCCATGGAAACCATTCGTGCCGGTGCGGACAACGACTGAGTTCGAAATACCGGAGCCGTGGCCGACCGCCGCATCCCAAGTCCCGTTGAGTCTCTTGAACTCCTGGATAGCCTCAGGCGAGGGCACAAATCCGATAAACTCGACCCCGCCGCCTAATCCCTCAGGCGGGTCGTTAGGAACGCCGTTGAGAAGCTGCCGGTCATGGCTGCCGCCTGCATTGGGGATACCCATGGAGCTGACGCTCGTAAACGCAGCGCTGAACGGATTGTTGAACCCGCTCTGCTTGGTTTGAAAACGGTTGGCGTTGCCGTTGGGCACCACACCTGCCATCAAGGACGTCAAGTAGTATGCGTTACGGCCCACATCGGGTATGTCCTTCACCTGCTGCGAGGCCAAGGTGGTAGCCAGGTTGGCCGACGTGGCATCGATCAGCGTATCGCTCACCGTGCTCACCTCGACGGTTTCGGTAACGGCACCTGCTGCCAGCACTACATCAGCCTGTATGTTCTGACCGGCGGATACAACAACACCGGTACGCACTTCCTTTTTGAATCCCTCCGC
>WQYS01000156.1 GCA_009781125.1 Acidobacteriaceae bacterium
CTGCAGGGAGACACCCTTCTCGATATAGCCCGCCGCGCCGGTGCCGACGCCATCCATCCCGGCGATGGCCTTCTGGCCGAAGACGCGGAGTTTGCCGAAGCGTGTTCAGCGGTAGGGATCACCTTCGTTGGCCCAACGGCCTCGGCCCTGCGCGCGCTCAGTTCAAAGGCCATTGCTGAGCAGGCCGTGGCCGCAGGCTGTGTGCCGCCGGAGAAGTTGACCACTCCGGTGCGGCATATCGAGATTCAGTTGATCGTTGGCAAGCGCGGCAGCTCGATTCATCTCGGCGAGCGCGAGTGCACGGTCGAGCGGCAGAATCAGAAGATTATTATCGAGGCTCCATCGGCGGTTGCGGACGATCTGCTACGCAAGATGAGCCGGGCGGCGGCCCGGCTGCTCGAAGGGTCAGCTTTTCGCGGAGCCGGATTCGTTTGCTCCGTGGAGTTTCTGGTCGATGCCAAGAAGAACTTCTGCCTTCACGGCGTCGTGCCGCGGCTTTCAGATGGATGCGCCGTGACCGAGGCGGTCACCGGGCTGGATATCGTCCAGATGCAGTTGCGCATGGCGATGGGCGAGACGTTGAAGGTTCGACAGGCCGAGCCTCGTGGCCATGCTCTTCAGTGCACGATTCACGCCGAGGATCCTGAGAATAATTTTCTGCCCGCAGCAGGACGCATTACACGGCTGATGCAGCCCTCCGGTCCTGGCGTCCGCGAGGACAGCGTCGCCTATGTCGGCTGGAATGTAACGTCGGACGCACCTGAGCAATCTCCTCTGCTGTCGCGACTGGTTGCCAGCGCCGAAACCCGCGAGGCGGCCATCAGCCGGATGCTGCGCGCACTGGGCGAGTACACCATCGGCGGCGTGCGCACGAATCTCCCGCTGCTGCGCCAGATTCTCAAGGACGCGGAGTTCCGCGCCGCGAAGACAAACACAAAATGGCTGGAGCGCTTCGTTGAGCGGACTCCGCCGGGAATTCAGGTGGCTTCAGGTGAGGAAGAGGTTTCCAGCGAGATCGTTGCGCTGGCCGCAGCGTTCTTCGCCGCCGCGGCGCGGGGCGCGAACCTGGCAGCCTCGCCGTCGCTGAGCAAATGGAGCGGAACCAGTCGCAAGGAGGGTCTGCGCGGATGATCTTGTCGATTGTGCTGGATGGAGTCAGGCGGCAGGTTGAGTTTGTGGCTTCGGCGGAAGGCCCGCAGCCGTGCGCGGTTGACGGCGCCGCGTTCACGGCGGATGCGTGCCTGCTGGAGGGCGGCGTGTTGTCGCTGGTGGTCGATGGCCGCCAGTACCGCTGCGTGCTGGATGGGGATTCGGTCATTATCGATGGCCAGCGTCACACCTTTGAGGTGGTAGACACGCGCGCGCTGGCCTCGCGTCCGGGCGCGGGAGGAAGGTTCTCGGGGCCATGCGCCGTGAAGGCTCCCATGCCGGGCCGAATTGTTCGTTATCTGGTGAAGGAAGGCGACGAGGTTCGCGAGCAGCAGGGCATTGTCATCGTGGAAGCGATGAAGATGCAGAATGAACTGAGGTCTCCCAAGGCAGGCCGCGTGACCAGCATCGAGTCGCAGCCCGGCGTTGTGGTCAAGACGGGCGAGGTTCTGGCCATCATCGAGTAGCACAATGTGCCTGCTGGTCTGTTCTGCGTCCATTTAATTCAGGCAAGACAACGCCATCAATGTTCTTTATATTCAATACATTACATGGTCATCTGGTGTATAAATATCTCACTGGTATGACAATTTGAGATGTGGAGGTCTGTTGTGTCAAATTACAACAAAGATCTGGATTATCTGATTGTAGATGTGGATATATCAAAAGCGGAACTTGAAGAAATTATCACTAAAGCAGACAAAATAATTTCTTCTGCCGACAGTAACGAGAACCAACGCGTCGAAGCATATCTGAAAAAAGTGCAATGTTTACAGAAATTAAATAAAGACCCTGAAAGCGAGGATGTTGTTAGGGAATTATTGAAGCTACGTCCACATATGCCCGAAGCTCAGGTTCGTTTAGGAAAGCTTCATTTATTAAAAAATGAATATAAAGAGGCGATGAGCTGCTTTGACGAAGCGCTCGAATCTAAAAAATATGCATATGCTTATTATTTGAAGTCATGGACTTATTGTGAGGAGAATAGACTCGACAAAGCTCTTGGTTATGTCAGAATAGCAGCAGACCTGAAACCTGAATGGGGTCCAATATTCACTTGGTGGAAATCTTTACTTAACAAATTAGCCACAGACGATAAAGTTACCATCGCAGATTTTGACGAACAGTCCGCTGTCGACGAATACAATGAAAGGTTCCTCTACGTTGCATACGAGCGGCTCCATTCTGTGATAAGTGCGTCACTAAAATCGCCTAACTTTGGTGGTGCGGTTGATAATTTTCTCTCCAAAGTCGGTGACAGTATAGTAATACACGCAGAATACTATTTGCTAACGGCCATAGTGGAATTTCTAAATAAAGAAGCGCCACCTGATGAGCGGAACCTATTTATGGTTGCTGAGATTTTAGAGGCGGGAGTGAAGGAAGATGGACAGAAAGACCACAAGAGTGATATGGACAGATTGTTCGATATACTAAAAGAAAAGAATGCAAATCATAGAGCAATTTGGTATTACAATAAATTTCTTTACACTGCAGATAAAATGATGAATGATGTTATCTATTCGTGCCGGAAACGTTTTGCTGCAATTGGAAGGCCTAAAAATATTTTCAAATATATCAACAACGATGTTGATATAAAAATATTAGCGAGGATCATATGTAAAACTTTCAGCCATGATAAATACAATCCGAACGAATTGTACGATTACCTCAAAGAATCTCATGGGCGCTTTTGTGGCAGGAAAACACCGGTAATGTTCACAGATTTAGAAGATGGTAAGTTCGATGGATTGGATAAATTTAAATGTTTTTGCAGAGGCTGTCTAGATGATAGCGATGAACCCTTTGCAGCGCTCGCGAAATATACGTCAGCAAAACCATATATTGCAGGATTTTCTGAGGAAGAAAAAGCGTTCGCAGTTGATGAAGAAGAATTTTTTTATAAAGTCACAGCAGAGTGCCGTAGAGAGAAGTTAGCGGACTACATCGATATATTTTGTCAATCGAAAGATATAATATCAAGGTTGCAAGTTGACTATGATAAAGAAATGCCTGTGTCGTATTACACTAAGAAAGATATTTCAGAAAAGATATTGTTTGATCAGTCATCTTTAAGTATGGCTCAATCGTATTTTCACTTGAATTCAATAAATACAAGCAATGATCCAGAAGAAGGGAAAACTTTGTTTCGTTATCTGTTTCCCCAAGAAGATATTTCGCCGCGGGTAGAAGGGTATGGAGCCTTTGCAGGTTGTTTTACTTTTGATGCAGACAGTTTAAATCAATTTCGACTTTATGGAAAAACAGATGATAAAGAAGGTACAGGCGTCAGTATTTCTTTAAATAAGAACTTCTTTAGTAAGGAGCTGCTATTTCCTATATATAACTCAGATGTAAAATTGATTACTGCCAATCTCCCCACTCCAACTTCTTTATTCCGCTGCGTTTATATGGACACTGAAGCAGACAAGATTTCGCTGGGGCAGAAAGAGAAAAGCGTATTCCTTAGAGATGGCCGATCTGTAAAGGACTACAACGAATATAAGAAACAAATTGACGTAACACAAGAATATATAAGTCGTGGGTTAAAAATCCTTAAAGAAATAATTACAACGAGAAAATTAGATCCGTTTGTAGTATATAAACTATTGCTCAGACTGCGTTATTTGGTTAAACATGCTGCTTTCAGAGAAGAGCAAGAATGTAGGCTCATTCAATTCGCAGAATTTAACAACAACAAAAGAATTGATACAGATGTGAATGGCCGCCTTTTTATAACGTATGTAAAAGCGACCCCCAGTAATACAATCAAGATTTGTTTTGGCCCAAAAGCGACAGGTATTGACAAATTCAGACAACAGCTTGCTCTACATGGCTATGGCGAAATTAGATGCTCACAAAGCAAAGCTCCGTTGGCCTGAAATAGGATCAGCCACTGCTGTCCGGCTGCATGGGTTAAGAAAGCAAGAACTCCTTGGTGCGAAGTTCCTTGATGCTGTCGCGTAGCTGGGCGGCGCGCTCGAACTCAAACTTCTTTGCAGCTTCGCGCATCTCGGCTTCCAGCCTCGCAATATAGGCGTCGAGTCCATCCTGATTGGCGAACTCTGGCATCGCTTCGGTCTCTTCGGTCAGGTCTGCGTAGTCGGCGTTTATGATTGTGGCCAGCCCCATGTCGGTCCGGCTGATGATCGATTGCGGCGTGATCCCGTTCTCTTCGTTGAAGGCCTGTTGCAACTCGCGCCGCCGGTTGGTTTCGCTGATCGCCCGCTGCATGGATTCGGTTACCGTGTCGGCGTAGAGGATGGCGCGGCCTTCGACGTGACGCGCGGCGCGGCCTATGGTCTGGATCAGCGAACCCTGCGAACGCAGGAAGCCCTCCTTGTCGGCGTCGAGAATGGCCACCAGCGAGACCTCGGGTAGATCGAGTCCCTCGCGCAGCAGGTTGATGCCGATGAGCACGTCGTACTCGCCTTTGCGCAGGTCGCGCAGCAGCTTGATGCGCTCCAGCGTCTCGATCTCCGAGTGCATGTAGCGGCAGCGCACGCCCACCTCGGTGTAGTAACCGGCCAGGTCCTCGGCCATGCGCTTGGTCAGGGTCGTCACCAGCACGCGCTGGCCTTTGTCGGCGCGTTCGCGTATCTCGGCGAGCAGGTCGTCGATCTGGCCCTTGACCGGGCGCACCTCGACGGTGGGATCGATCAGTCCCGTGGGCCGGATGATCTGCTCGATCACAACGCCTGCCGACTTCGTAAGTTCATAGGGTCCGGGCGTGGCCGAGACGTAGATCGTCTGGCCGCGGCGCGTTTCGAACTCCTCGAACTTCAGCGGACGGTTGTCGAGCGCCGAGGGCAGGCGGAAGCCGTAGTCGATCAGGTTCTGCTTGCGCGAGCGGTCGCCGTGCCACATGCCGTGCAACTGCGGCACGGTGACGTGCGACTCGTCGATGAAGGTCAGGTAGTCATGGGGGAAGTAGTCGAGCAGCGTGGGCGGCGGCTCGCCCGGCAGCCGCCCGCTGAAGTGGCGCGAGTAGTTCTCGATGCCGTGGCAGTAGCCCATCGACTTGATCATCTCCAGATCGAAGCGCGTGCGCTGATGGATGCGCTGCGACTCCACCAGGCGGCCCTCCTTTTCGAGCTGCGCCTCCCACTCGAACAGCTCGGCCAGGATGGTGTCGATGGCGGCGGTGCGCCGCTCGGGCTGGACTACATAATGCGACTTCGGATAGATGGGCAGGCGCGAATATTTCTGTTTGACGGAGCCGAAGAGCGGGTCTATTTGACTCAGGGAGTCGATCTCGTCGCCGAACAGCTCGATGCGGTAGGCGTTCTCGTCGTAGGTGGGGTAGACCTCGATGACGTCTCCGCGCACGCGGAAGGTGCCCCGGCGAAAGTCCACGTCGTTGCGCTCGTAGAGGATCTCGACCAGGCGGCGCGTGATGTCCTGGCGCCGGATGCGCTGGCCCTTTTCGAGCAGCAGCAGCATTCCGTAGTAGGCTTCGGGGCTGCCCAGTCCATAGATGCACGAGACCGACGAGACAATGATAGCGTCGCGGCGCTCGAACAGCGAGCGCGTGGCCGACAGTCGCAGCTTGTCGAGCTCTTCGTTGACGGTAGCTTCCTTCTCGATGTAGAGATCGCCGGCGGGAATGTAGGCCTCGGGCTGGTAGTAGTCGTAGTAGGAGACGAAGTACTCGACAGCGTTGGTGGGGAAGAAGGCCTTGAACTCGTGGTAGAGTTGGGCGGCGAGCGTCTTGTTGTGGGCCAGCACCAGCGCCGGACGGTTCAACTCGGCGATGATGCTGGCCATGGTGAAGGTCTTGCCCGAGCCGGTGACTCCCAGCAGCACCTGGTCCCGCTCGCCGGAGCGGATGCCTGAGACCAGTTCGGAGATAGCGCGGGGCTGATCTCCCTGAGGCTTATAGGTGGTGGCGAGCTGGAAGTCCATACATATCAGGATAGAC
>WQYS01000157.1 GCA_009781125.1 Acidobacteriaceae bacterium
CAGCCAGCTTCCGAGCAGGCTCATGGCCGCTCAGCCGGTAATACTGAGCCAGACCCTGGATCATTCTTCCATTTCCTCCGTCGAGCGCCAGGTAACCGGTCGGCGTCACTTGTACCGCCTGCACGTTATGGTTGGTGTTTTCCTGGAACCTTGTGTTGGGCTCAAATCCGCCAGCGGGAAAGTAGCCGTAATCACCCTGATCGGAGAACATCTCTAACATCCCTTGGATCATCCGCTCAATGGCCTGCGTCCACATCGGGTTGCGGTCGCGAAGGTGGTAGATCATCATCGCCGCCATCGCTCGCGGCCACAGGTTGGGATTGGTGATCTGACGGATAGACTTATCCTGAACATCCGATGTGGTTCCATTGGCCCTCCAGATCGGCGCCTGCCATGAGGGTCGCAGACGAGCCCAGGGAGTTCCGTCGAGAGGATAGTAGACCAAGCCGTCCGGACCGATGGAGTGGAGCAGGCCCTCCATCCAGACCCGATCGACGTGACTGTTCTCGTCGCTCCCGCTGGCCAGGCGCATCAAAGGAAGCGCCTCATACATGCCTTCCACGTTCCGGCACCAGTCGTTAAAGTCGTGAACCATGACCGCCGGATTGCGATGGAGGTCCACGTAGAAATAGATTTCATGGTCGGCCTGCGGGTTGGTGATGGACGTCATGCAGTGAGCGCCCAATCGTGCCCGTTCGGCAAGATCGAGCGTGTCCGGCACATGGTCTACGTACCTTGTGCCGCTGTAAGCGGGTATCTCGAATGCTGGAAGGCTCTCCTGAATATATTCAGGCTTGACGTTCCCGGTTGTATTTGCGCGGAGCTTTTGTGCTGCGAGAAGAGATGTTCCAGTTACCGCCATCGAGTTTTGAATGAATTTCCGTCGGTCCATCATATATCCCCTGTTTACATAGTTCGAGCCCGGACGATACCATTCATGAAGAGGCCTCTTCATGAGAACCCTGCGCTCCTCAGACGAGTATGCGCATAGAGTATCCTCGCCTAGCATGTATCTATAGACATACATCATCTTGTCTTCGCTGGCAAGCATCAGTTTTACACTGAGCATTTGCTCGTAAAAAGATCGCAGATTTTCCAGGGGTTGGAGACCGCGGTTAAGACGTGGTAAAGTCCATACCGGCCCGAGCCAGCAAGATGGCACAGGAAAATCCTATAAAAGCATCCAGGAACCGAAAAATAAGAAAGACGGCTATCGTCGGCCAACGCTGCATTTGTTGATAGATCACTGCCATAGTGTCATATAGCCCGACAGATAGCTCCACTGTACTTCAGTACGTTACGTAGCGCGCAACGTTGAATATTGTTCTGGGTCGATACTCACGTTGTTCAGTATCTCCGAGGCACAACGTGAGGTCGAGAGCCACAAAACCCTCCCTCCTCGTTGCCAGCATCGATGGGATATCCATTCTGTCTCTGCTTCGTCGTATCTCCATATTGCGCAGCTATAACATTGCCAATTAACCTGTTGATTCAACATGGATAAAGCTAATAGCAGGCTCTAGGCGAAGTGGTACTTCGAATGGTGGTTCAGATCACATGTAGAGTTGCCTTTCGAGCAAATGCTCAAATACGAGAATTTATTTGACATTCGTATGTCCCTGTATGTATCACATATGTGTTGCCAACAAACGTATTCATGTCTGCGTGGCGGCTTTGTTTGGGTTCCCGCATGTGGGAGCAGGGACTTGGGAAAACTGAATAGGAGTGGTGCTAATGATGCTGAGGTATAGCTTGGTAGGCGTTGACTTAATTTATCGGGATCTTCAGTTTTCCGGACGAGCGCGCCTGTGCTTGTCTGCGTTGATTGCTATGGTAGCGCTGGTGGTTGGAAGCCATGCCGAACCTGTCCATCTGCGCTGCGAACATCGGGAGAATCCTCTGGGGATCGATGCCTCTGTTCCGCGACTTTCCTGGCAGAACGATAGCAAGGAGCGGAACTGGAAGCAGTCTGCCTACCAAATCTTGGTCGGAAGCTCGGAACAAGCAGTAATCAATGAGAAGCCCGACGTGTGGGACAGCGGCAAACAGATGTCGGCGGAGTCGGTCGATGTGCGCTATGGCGGACCGAAGCTGGAATCAGGGAAGCGTTACTACTGGAGCGTGCGGGTGTGGGACACCAAAGGCGCAAAGTTGTCGCTGGCCCCTGTGGCGAGTTGGGATATGGGCCTGCTGAACTCCAGCGACTGGAAGGCAGACTGGATCACGTGGAAGAATCCCGACGAAGCGGCGGACCTTGAAGGCGTCAAGTGGATGTGGGTTCCGGGGCGCGATGCGTTTCATGAGAAGGAGAAATCTGTTGCCGTATTCCGGCTGAGTGTGGATCTTAGTGAAAAGCCTGAGGACGCCGCGCTTTATATAGTAGCTCGTGGAGGTTTTGTCGCGACCGTCAACGGTCATCTTGTAGGTCAAAAGAGGCATTGGCAAGAGTTTGACCGGCTGGATGTCACCAACGCTCTGGTACCAGGGAACAATGTTATCGAAATCTCAGTCGACACAGTAAGGCTAACAGACATCAATTTGCCGATTGGTTTTCCCAATGACCCCAACAGCAGAAGCGTTCCTGCCGCCTTTACCGGATTCTTAAATGTGAGACACGCAGGAGACGCGATCGAACGCTTTACAAGCGGATGGGAAGCTCAGATGAAGGGAGAGACAGAGTGGAAGCCCGCTCAGGCGGTAGCTGAGTTGAACGATAGTCGGCTAACCATCATTCCTGTACTTCTTCCTCAGGCCGTCGTGCAATTCCGCAAAGTTTTCACTCTTGAGAAGGCGGTGAAGTCGGCGCGGTTGTATATCACGGCAGCGGGAAGCTATGAGGCGCGGATCAATGGAGAAAAGGTAGGCAAGGACGTACTCACGCCAGGAGACACAGACTCCAGCAAGCGTATCTACTACCAGACCTACGATGTGACGCCCATGCTTAGGCCAGGAGCGAATGCGATTGCGGCGTTGATGGGAGATGGTTGGTATGCCAGCCCGTTGACATGGGATGGACGTGCCTACGAGTTCAGCCCTCCGCCCAATCGGCTGCGGGCGCAGATGGCGATCGAATATACAGACGGAACGCATGATGTGATTTCTACGGATTCCTCGTGGAGGGCGAAGGCGTCACCGATTTTGAATTCGGAGATATATAAGGGTGAGACCTACGATGCGCGTCTTTTCGAGAACGGCTGGGACACGGCGCATTTTACTGATGACGGCTGGGCAAATGCTGAGAAATCAGAGGCGCCCGAGGGAGTTCTTCAGGCGCAGATCGATCGTCCACCGCAGGTGATTCTTCATCTGGAGCCGAAGTCCGTCACCAAGAATGGAGATGCGTACATCTTCGACATGGGGCAAAACATGGTGGGTTGGGTGACGCTTCGGGTTCAGGGCGAAGCGGGTACGCGTGTGCGTATGAGGTTTGCCGAAATTCTGAATCCGGATGGGAGCATTTATACGAAAAATCTTCGTGATGCGGAAGCAACCGATACGTATGTTCTAAGTGGTCATGGCGAAGAGGTCTATGCGCCACGGTTTACCTTCCATGGATTCCGTTATGTTGAGATGACTGGTCTGAATCAGGCACCGACGCTCAAAGCCATTACCGGCGATGTTGTCAGCAGTGTTGATGACAAGCCGACGGGTAGCCTGACGACGTCGAGCGAACTGGTCAACAAGATGTGGAAGATAGGTCTTTGGGGACAGCGGGGCAATTTTCTGAGCATACCCACGGATTGTCCGCAGCGGGACGAGCGACTGGGATGGATGGGCGATGCGGGAGTTTTCTGGCGTACGGGAGCTTATAACTTCAATATCGAAGCCTTCACCGAGAAGTGGATGCACGATGTAGTAGATGCGCAGAGTGCAAAAGGAGCCTTTACCAATGTTTCACCGGACCTGCTTCGCTCGACTGGCGGCAGGCAGGGAGTGCCAGGCTGGGGCGATGCGGGAATCATAGTTCCATGGACGGCTTGGCAGCAGTATGGGGACACCAGGGTGATCCGCCAGAACTGGGATGCGATGGAACGCTGGATGAATCTTATCAAGGAGCAGAGTCCTGGCTATCTCAGAACTATCGACTGGTTCGAAGGCGACTGGCTGGCGCCGGACAATCGCACGCCAAAGGATCTTTTGGCGACTGCGTACTGGGCGCTGGCAACGAAGATGATGTCGCAGATGGCTAATGCTATCGGCAGAGAAAACGACGCTGCCAAGTACGATGAGCTTTTCGGTAATATTCGTGCCGCATTCCAGAAGGCCTATGTTTCGCCGGACGGACACGTAGGACCTGGAACGCAGACAGCGTATGTAGTCGCGCTGCACGCGGATCTGCTGCCGCCAAATCTCAAGAAACCAGCAGCAGATTATCTCGCAGCAGATATAGAGTCGCGGAATTACCACCTCTCAACTGGTTTTCTGGGGACACCGTTTTTATTGTTCGAGCTGTCCGGCAACGGTCACTCGGATATGGCCTACCGCCTGCTGATGAATGAGACGTATCCATCTTGGGGATACATGCTCAGCAAAGGAGCTACGACATGGTGGGAGCGCTGGAATGGAGATTCAGGTGATCCCGCTATGAATTCTTTCAACCACTATGCTTTCGGGTCGGTGATGGCGTGGGTGTATCGCTCGGTGGCGGGAATCGATACGGATGGGCTGCATCCCGGATTCCGAGAGATAGTGATTCGTCCCCAAATCAGCAACGACAGGATTACCTCAGCCAGTGGGGAGTACGACTCGTCCTACGGCACGATTAAGAGCGAGTGGAAGAGCACGGGGAAAGGCGCTTACGTTCTGACAGTGACGATTCCTGCCAACACAGAAGGCAAGGTCTATCTGCCAATGGAGGCGAACGCGAAGATTACGCAGGACGGTAAGCCAATCAGTCCAGATCGCGAAGGTCTGGTTCGGATAGGGTCGGGGACGTACACGTTTGAGAGTCGATAAATGTTCGATCTGTCGGGCAGGCCGTATCGTCTGGTCTCTGTCCGGCAGACCATAAAGTTTTACTAACTCGCGAGGGAGCGTCGTGTCGGATAAGGTCAAGTTACATCTGGGTCTCAAGAGCGATCCTATCGAGTATCGCTACTCCTATGACTGGCTGTTCAGGATTCTCTCCGAGGAAGGCGTGAGATTCATGCAGCTCGGCACCTTCTTCGAGCTTTATCACCTCCCCGATCATGCCATAACTTCTCTGCGAGAGAAGGCGGCGCAATACGGAGTCGAAATCTCCAGCGTGTTTACCGCGCACCGCGAACTGGGGGGATTTTTTATTAATGACACTGCCTGGCAGGAGGTAGCCTTTAACGACTATCGACGGCTGATTCGCGTCAGTTCGTTGCTGGGTGCGCGCTCTGTAGGCTCCAATCCGGGCGCGGTGATGCGGGACCGGATGGAGACCAAGGCCGCAGGCATTCGATGCTATGTAGAGGCGATGAAAAAGCTCATGCACTACGCCTGCGAACAGGGTGTAGAGACGCTGGCCATCGAACCCATGTCCTGCTTGGCGGAGCCGCCTACTCTCCCCGAAGAGATTGTCTCCATAGGCGAGGAGCTGAGAGAGTATCACCTTGCCAATCCAGGCAGCACGGCACAGACAGGGTACTGCTTCGATGTGAGCCATGGCTACGTGGACTGTAGCCGCGTGATGCGCTACAGCAACCTCGATATGTTCGAGGCCGCGCTTCCTTATCTGACCGAAATCCACCTCAAGAACACGGATGCCAATCTCGAATCCACATTTGGATTTACTGCCAAAGATAGGGCTCGAGGGATCGTCGATCCTGGTGTATTTCGAAAACGGCTTCTTGCCGGGAGCGCTCAGTTGCCTTCAACAGATTTAATTGGCTATCTCGAAATTGGCGGTCCCAAGCTGGGGAGAGATTATTCGGATGCTGAACTGGAGAACCAGCTACGTGAGTCGCTTCGTTATCTACAGAAGACCTTCGCTTGCGGCGAAACTTCACAACCAGAGGCGTTGGCAGAGGAGATACGGCCCATCTCTGTATCGGCTCCCACAATTAAGATCGCACCTTCGATGA
>WQYS01000158.1 GCA_009781125.1 Acidobacteriaceae bacterium
ACCTCGGAGTCAACGAGGTTCTTGGGGCAGCCGAGCGAGACAAAGCCTATCTTTGGTTTCCGAGGATGGGGATTCCGGCTCACAGAGCTTCAGTTTACCAACTTCCCCGTGTCCAGACGGGCTCCACGGTTTGCGCAACTGCGCTAACATTGATTCCAAATCGTCAAAAGTTGTAAAGGTGTATTTCAATCATGACAGTTTGGAAAAGGTTCGCTATTTTTGTGTTGATGGTGCCGATCTCGTTTGCCTCGGTTGCGTTTGCTCAGATGGGGGAGCAGACCGTCTCCGGATGGAAGATGCAGGATGCGGCCAGGGTTCAGGCGGCGGGGGCTGAGGTCTCCATGCCCGCCTTCAAGCCGCAGGGCTGGTACGCCGCGACGGTTCCCGGAACCGTGCTGACTACGCTGGTTGCAAACAAGGTGTATCCGGAGCCGCTGTACGGCGAAAACATGCGCTCCATTCCGGAGAGCCTGAACAAGACCAGCTACTGGTATCGCACCTCGTTCGATGTTCCACGCGAATACAAGGGAAAACATCTCTGGCTGCGCTTCGGCGGGATCAACTACTCGGCGGAGATATGGGTGAACGGCCACAAGGCGGGCCAGATGAAGGGCGCGTTCATCCGTGGCGACTTCGACGTCACGCCATACGTGAAGCCGGGCAAGAGGGCGGCGCTGGCGGTGCTGGTCGCTCCGCAGCCGCATCCGGGCGTGCCGCACGAGCATACGGTGGCCGATGGCATGGGGCCGAACGGCGGCGAGACCGCGCTGGATGGGCCAACCTTTCTTTCCACGATCGGCTGGGACTGGCTGCCCGCCGTGCGCGACCGCGATACCGGAATCTGGCTCCCTGTGACTCTCTCAGCGACCGGCCCTGTGCTGGTGAAGAACCCCTATGTAACCAGTGATCTGGTCCAGGGGAACGGCTCTGCCGATCTGACGATTGCGGCGACCCTGGTCAACGTGTCGGATCAGCCTGTCAGCGGAATGCTCGTGGGAACGATTCGCGGACAGAGCCAGCCGATCTCCTTCAGCAAAGCGATTACGCTCGCGGCCAACGCCAGCGCGGATGTTTCTATAGACAAGCAGACTGTGCCGGCTCTGCACGTCGTGAATCCGATGCTGTGGTGGCCGAACGGCTACGGCCCGCAAAATCTTTCCTCGCTGGAGCTGAGCTTCAAGGTTGGCCCGCAGATATCGTCATCGCAGACGGTAAACTTCGGCGTGCGCAGGATCGAGTATGCAGTGCCCGACTCCGAGAACCTGACGCTTTCGGTCAATGGCGTAAAGGTGATGGCGCGCGGCGGCGACTGGGGACTCGACGAGGGCATGAAGCGAATTCCCCGCGAGCGGCTCGAGGCTCAGTTTCATCTTCATGCGCTGGCAAATCTCAATATGATTCGCAACTGGGTGGGGCAGAGCACCAGTCCTGACTTCTACGAGATGGCCGACAAGTACGGCATCCTGCTGTGGGACGAGTTCTTCCAGCCGAACCCCTCTGACGGCCCCGATCCGGCGGACATTGACACCTATCTGGCCAACGTGAAGGACAAGGTGCTGCGCTATCGCAATCATCCGTCGATTGCCGTGTGGTGCGCGCGCAACGAGGGATATCCGCCGAAGTCGCTCGACGACGCGCTGAAGGCGATGATGGCTGAGCTTGATCCTTCGCGGCTGTATCAATCGAACTCCGCCGACGGACGCGGCGTGAACTCGGGCGGGCCTTATCACTGGCGCGAGCCTCGTCACTTCTATGAGCTGCACGAGAGCTTCAAGACGGAGACAGGAAGCGTCTCGGTGCCGACCATCGAGTCGATCCAGGGCATGATGCCCCAGAAAGACTGGGAGACGATCAACGACGACTGGGCGCAGCACGACATGGCCAGGGGTGCTCAGGAGGGCGATCAGTATCCGTCCATGCTGGCGAAGCGCTACGGTTCGATTCGCAACCTTGCCGACTTCGTGCGCAAGGCGCAGATGGCCAACTACGAGGCGTTTCGCGCTATGTACGAGGGACGCAACGCGGACATGTTCAAGAAGTCTACAGGCATTCTGACGTGGATGAGCCATCCGGCGCAGCCGAGCTTCGTGTGGCAGCTCTATCACTATGATCTGGAGCCGAATGCTTCTTTGTTTGCGGCAAAGAAGGCTAGTGAGACGATCCATGTGCAACTGAACGAGGCCAATGGCTCCATTCAGGTGGTCAACAACACGCCGGACACGCTGAGCGGATTGAATGTTCATGCCACCATCTACGGACTCGACAGCAAGGTCAGTTTCGAGAAGACCTACACGGTGAACGCTCCGGGTAGCACGACGGTAAACGTTGCACAGCTTGAGAGCGGCGCAACCACGCCGGTTCATTTCGTGAAACTCGACCTGACCGGCAAGGATGGCCATCTGCTCTCAACCAACTTCTATTGGCGGAACAGCGTAGATCAGGACGATTTCACCGCATTGGCGAAGCTGCCTGTGGCAAGGATCGAAGTCGCGGCGGATACGAAGGTTGATGGCGAGAACACGTTACTGACGGTGACTCTGCACAACCCCACGGATACGATTGCACTCCTGACGCATCTGCAGCTTCATCAAGAGAAGTCGGGCAAGCGCGTGCTTCCGGTCTTCTATTCGGACAACTACATCACGCTGGTGCCGGGCGAAGAGCGCACGGTGACGGTTCAGGCTGCCACGAAGGACCTTGCAGGCGAAGCTCCGCTGATTCTGGTCGATGGCTTCAACGTCGATGTGAAGCCGATGGAAGGAACTGATCCGGTGCGGCTGAATCTCAATGCGCAGCCTTCGCACTGGCCGAAGTCAAACCTTGTGCCGGAGAAGTGATATTCCTCCCTGTTGATAAAAAGTGTCCAATGGAGTACAAATGATTCTGCACACGGTTGTCGAAACGCCATTTTATCTCCGCAAGGCTGAAGGGCTTTTTACGAAAGAGGAGATGGCAGGCATCGTAAATGTTGTAGCAAAAGATCCGGAAGCCGGTGACGTTATGGAAGGTACGGGCGGCTTTCGCAAATTCCGGGTCGGCAGAGGTTCCAAGGGAAAACGTGGAGGGGCGCGGGTTATTTACCTCTACCGGAACGACAGACTTCCGGTCTTTCTGGTCCAGGTATACGCGAAGAACGAAATGGACAACCTGAGCAAAGCGGAGCGCAACGCGCTGAAGAAACGCGCCGACGACATCTTTGAGAGCTACAGAGGATAGGCATTATGAGTAAAGTCTTTCACGACCTGATGCATGGACTCGATGAAGTGGAGACGTTTCTGTCGGGGGACAAGCATGGCTTCCGGGTCCACGTGCCCGAGAATATCGACGTGAAGCAGATTCGCAAGCGGCTCGATCTGACACAAGCCCGCTTTGCCGAGACCTTCGGATTCAGTCTCGACGCAGTGAAGCACTGGGAGGGAGGACGCCGCACACCGGAGGTTTCGGCTCGCGCGTATCTTACGGTTATCAGCGTGAATCCCGCCGCTGTCCTTGATGCGCTGGGACAGCAGTCTCGCAAAACGAAGCGCAGAGCGAGACCTGTCGCCGCTTGAGCGCGCCGGGGCGCAGGAATGGTAAGATAGCACGTGTGCCGGGTCCTACGCGACGTAATCCCGCCAACCCCGCCAGGTCCGGAAGGAAGCAACGGTAACGGGCAATTACGGGCGCAGTAGGTCGCCCGGTACATTTTCTTTTGGACCACCATCAATTCACCGCGGCTGGCGACGGTCGTTGCGAGGTAGAGTTTGAGTTTAAAGTTGAAGCCGCAAGCGCCGGCAAGGGCGAAGATATCTTCGATTGGAACCTACGTTCCTCCTCGAGTGTTGACCAACGCAGACCTGGAAAAGATGGTCGAGACCAACGATCAGTGGATCGTCGAGCGGACCGGCATTCACACGCGCCATATGGTGGATAAAGGCGTCGCCACTAGCGATCTCGCCGCGCAGGCGGCTCGCTGCTGTCTGGCGAAGCGCGGCATCGACGCCTCGGAGGTTGAGGTCATCATCGTGGCCACGGTTACTCCGGACATGATGTATCCCTCGACCGCGTGCCTGGTGCAGAACAAGATCGGCGCTACGGGCGCCTGGGGGTTCGACCTCTCGGCGGCCTGCTGCGGGTTTGTCTACGCGCTGCAGATGGGCGCCAAGCTGGTCGAGAGCGGAACGCACCGCAAGGTGATGGTGATCGGCTCCGACGTGATGAGCTCGATTGTGGACTACACGGACCGTTCGACCTGCATCCTGTTCGGCGACGGCGCGGGCGCGGTCCTGCTGGAGCCGTGTGCTGACGGCGAGGTGGGGATCATCGACTTCCACCATGAGATCGATGGCTCGGGCGCTCAGGCGCTGTACATGCCCGGCGGCGGAAGCCTGAATCCTGCTTCAGCCGAGTCCATTGCTAAGAAGATGCATTACGTCCATCAGGACGGGCAGGCGGTCTACAAGTTTGCCGTGCGCAAGATGTCGGAGGCCACCGAGACCGTGCTGAGCCGCAACGGCATCGAGGGCAAGGATCTGGGATGCTTTATCCCGCACCAGGCCAACAAGCGCATCATCGAATCGACCGCCAACCGGCTGGGGATGCCGCCGGATCGGGTGATTATCAACATCGACCGCTACGGCAACACCACGGCGGCGACGATTCCGCTGGCGATGCAGACGGCGCTCGACGAGAAGCGGCTGAAGAAGGGCGATCTAGTGCTGCTGGCAAGCGTTGGAGCCGGATTTACGGTCGGGGCCACGCTGCTGCGGTGGGAGTTCTAAAACCAGCCGTTACAGCCCGGGTGCCCCATCCTTCGTCCGCCGACGCGGGTGCGGATGTCCGGTCTGTTACAGGCGGACGAAGGATGGGAAGGAATACGGCTCAACTTGCCGCTGTTCCGGGTTGAAACATGGTTGATGGAATGTCTTGCTTTCCCACCCTTCGTCCGCCCGAAACGCATGGGATACCCGCGGACTTGACTGGCGGACGAAGGATGGGGCACCCGGGCAGATGTGGTTAGGCGGGTCGAGGTAACGCTATGCGAATGCTGGCCGTTGATTTAGACGGAACGCTGCTGGGCCGGGATGGTCAGGTGAGTCCGCGTAACCTTCGGGCGCTCAGGGCGTCTGAACAGGCAGGCGTGGAGATCGTGATTGCCACCGGACGCCGTCACAGCTACGCCATGCAGGTGATTCGTGGGCTTGGGCTAAGCGAAAATAATGTGCTTATCAGCTCCAACGGCGGGGTTACGCGCACGCTGGGGGCGCGGCTGCTGGACCGCACTCTGCTGCCGCGAGAGACAGCCGAGTGGCTCTGCGCGCGGTTGGGAGACTACAGGCATTCGCTGCTCGTGACCTTCGACCGCGTGAAGTCCGATGGCGATGACTCGCGCGGAGCGCTGGTGGTCGAGGAGTTGGCGGAGTTACATGACAGCATTAGCAGGTGGATCGCGGCTAACGAAGCCTACATCGAGAGAGTCGTACCTATCGAGCGGGCGTTGGGCGGAGAGGGACTGATCCAGATGATGCTGTGCGGTTCCATCGAGAGGATGCGTGTGGCCGAGGCGCTGCTCACAACGAGCCGCAAGGTTCAGGCCGTAGGATTGACTCCGCTGAGCAGGCACGAGATCCGCGACACCGAGAAGGGCGTGGAGCCTGCGGAAGGGATTGGAGTCGTCAACTTCGAGGCGGAGGCGGCGCTGCACCGGACTGAGTATCCGGAGAGGGATCTGAGCATCGTGGATATCCTTCCGGCGGGGTGCAGCAAGGGAGCGGCCCTGCTGCAACTGGCCTCGGAGCGAGGCATCCGGGCTGAGGATATCGTCGCGATGGGAGACAACTGGAACGACGTGCCCATGCTCGAAGCCGCTGGAACGGCGGTGCTTATGGGAAACGCTCCCGAAGACTTGAAGCAGGCGGCGGCAAGGCGCGGCTGGACGATAGGCGCGCGTCACGACGAGGACGGCGTGGCTGAGGCCGTCGAGAAGGCGCTTGATCTACGGGTGCGGTGTTAGGCTGGTGAGGATGATTCAGAGATACGCAGCTCGGATGGGACTGAT
>WQYS01000159.1 GCA_009781125.1 Acidobacteriaceae bacterium
CCGCAGCACCGCAACATCGTCTTCGCGGGAACGACCGAGGGGCTTTACCGCACCTCCGACGAGGGCAAGAACTGGCGCCTCATGACCGGCCCGGAGTTGACCGTCAACGATGTTTACATCGATCCGGGCGACTCCAATCGCGTGCTTCTGGCGACGGATCGCAGCGGCGTGCTGGCCAGCAACGATGGCGGATTTACGTTTTCTCCCTCGAACGATGGCTTTACTTCGCGGCAGATCACCTCGTTTGTCGTCGATGCGCGCAGGCCTGCCGATCTTTATGTCGGCGTCGTCAACGACAAGGCATGGGGAGGGGTCTTCACCAGCGGCAACGGCGGCGTAAGCTGGTCGCAGCAGAGCCAGGGGCTCGATAGCCGCGATGTCAAGAGTCTTGAACAGGCGTCGGATGGAACGCTGCTGGCGGGCACGGACCATGGAATCTACCGGCTGGCCGATGGTGTCTGGTCGAAGACCGATATCGCCCGCGCGCAGCCGAAACCGGTTGTGAGGAAGCCCGTGGTGAAGCCTGCCTCTTCTCACCGTGCGCCCGTGGTGCGCAAGGCGTCGCTGAAGAAAGCGCCGGTAATGAAAGCTCCGGAGAAGAAAGAGCCGGAGAAGGCGGCAGAGGCGAAGCCGTCCGGCTTTGACGGCGCGGTTTACGCAATGACTCGCGTGGGAGACGCTGTGTACGCCGCGACCTCCGAGGGCGTTCTCAGGAGCGGAAGCGCGGGCATGAGCTGGGAGGAGCTGAGGCCGCTGGCCGGGCAGGAGTGGCGCTTTATCGCTGCGCACCGGTCACGGATATTTGCCGCATCGCTGCACACGGCCGTCGTGTCTGGCGATGGCGGAGAGAGCTGGGAGCCGGTCGATCTGCCCGGCGAGCTTACGCAGGTTGCCGCGATTGCCGTCGATGGCGAGGGCTCGCTCTGGGTAGGCGGAGGCGAAGGCGTCTTCTACTCCGAAGACGACGGAGCGACATGGCAGCGTCCGCCGCACTTCACCGTTTATGACGTCAACAGCCTTTATTACGACGAGGCCGGGCAGAGGGTTCTGGTGACGGCGAATAACAGGAACACCAACGTCTACGCCATCCAATCACAGGCGAAGACGGTCAAGCTGTGGGACAGCGGATGGCATCTGCGCATGGTTCGTCCGGTGGGTGACTATCTGGTGGGCGCGACCTTGTTCGACGGAATCGTGGTCCAGCCCCGCATGGTTGCTTCGCCGTTCCAGGATGCGCATTAGATACACCATGCGAATTGTCATTCCGAGTGAAACGAGGAACCTGCTTTTTTCTCTGAGCCGCAGATGTCTAGGCGCAACCGGGAAAGCAGGTCCCTCACTCCGTTCGGGATGACAATTCAAAAGAGTATGGCTGCAGGATAATGCTCTGGAATTAGCGGGGTCCAAGCAGCAGAGGACGATACAATCGTTTCTATGAGTGCTGATGCGTCTCCTCTTCGCCCTCGTCACGGCTTCCAAACAGATGATGCGGCCCTTCGTCCTATTGCGGAGAAGGTGCAGGCCGGAGTGCGGCTCAGCTTCGACGACGGCCTGGCTCTCTATCGCAGCAGCGATGTTCTTGCCGTGGGCTGGCTGGCGAATCTGGTGCGCGAGCGTCTGCATGGCAATAAGGCGTTCTTCAACGTCAACCGCCATATCAATCACACCAACGTGTGCGTGGCCTCGTGCCGCCTGTGCGCCTTCGGGCGCAAGAAGGGAACTGAGGGCACCTACACCATGGCCCTCGAAGAGGCCTGGCAGCGCGCGGCTTCCGGCTACAGCGAGGCGGTTACGGAGTTTCACATCGTAGGCGGCCTGCATCCTGACCTGCCGCTGGAATACTTTCTTGAGCTTGTCAGCGGACTCAAGCAGCGGTTTCCCAAGGTTCACGTCAAGGCGTTCACCATGGTGGAGGTTGCCTTCTTTGCCCGGCGCGCGAAGATCACCATTCCGGAGACGTTGCAGCGCATCAAGGCTGCGGGCGTCGATTCGATGCCCGGTGGCGGCGCGGAGATATTCGCCAGCCACGTGCGCCACATCATCTGCGACCACAAGATCGACGGCAGCGAGTGGATCGATACAGCTCGCGAGGCGCATCGCATCGGTCTGCGCTCGAACGCGACCATGCTCTACGGACACATCGAAAATGATGAGGACCGCGTCGATCATCTCGTCCGGCTGCGTAGCCTACAGGATGAGACTGGCGGCTTCCAGACCTATATTCCTTTGGCATTTCATCCCGAGAACACGGCTCTGGAACACCTCCCCGTCACTACGGGCATGACGGACATCAAGCAGATTGCGGTGGGCCGCCTGGTGCTTGATAACTTTGCGCACATTAAGAGCTACTGGCAGATGGTGACGCCGGGCATGGCGCAAATCTCGTTGCGGTTCGGCGCCGACGACGTGGACGGGACCGTGGTCGAGGAGAAGATTTATCACGACGCTGGAGCGACCACTCCGCAGGGGATGCGCCGCAAGGATCTGATCCGTCTGATTACGGAGGCAGGTCGCGAGCCGGTCGAGCGCGACACCATGTATCGCGCCGTGACCCGCAGCGAAGATACCTTTACCATTGGCGTGTAACCGAAAAAATGAGAGAGACCATGATTCAAGCCGAGGGTTCGATAGCAAGGAAGAACTGGCGTGGCCGCGATGCCGTCGTCGTGAGCAGCGGCGTGGCCGAGGCAGTGATCCTGCCGGGCGGCGGGCATCTTGCGGGGCTTCGCTTTGTCGAAGGGCAAGGGCCGACGCAGGCCAATGTGCTCTGGGAGCCTCCCTGGGAGACCTATGACGCGGACACGCCCGCAAGCAGACGTGTCACCGCAGAGCTGGGCGAGCAGAACGGCGGACGATACCTGGCTTCCTATACCGGACACGCGCTCTGCCTGGACGGATTCGGTGCGGCCAGCGCAGCCGATACAGCCGCCGGAGTCTCTCTGCACGGAGAGGCGTCTGTCATGCGGTGGACCTTTACGCAGCCGGGCGAGCGCTCGGCTACAGGCGCAGTAACGCTGCCAGTGGCGGGACTGCGCGTGGAACGGGAGTTCTCGCTGATGCCCGGCGAAAGCGTACTGCGCGTCGAGGAGAAGGTGATCAACCTGCGCGATGCGCCGCGAGCTCTGCACTGGGTGCAACATGCGACCTTTGGAGCGCCGGTGTTTCCTCGCGGCGCTCGCGCCACCGCATCGGTGCGTGAAGGCATGACTGCGCCCATCGAGTATGAGGGACATAATCTGCTGGCATGGGAGACCCCATTTACCTGGCCGATGGCCCCAGCGGCGAATGGCGGAAAGGTAGACCTGCGCGAGATGTTCAGCAGCCCGGGCGAAGGGTTTCATGCGGGGGCTCATCAGGCTGAGCGCAGGATTGGCTTTGTGGCCGTGTGCCATGCGGGATTGGCTGCTGGCTATCTATTTCGCACCGAAGACTATCCCTGGGTGACCTTCTGGGAAGAGAACCTTGTGCGTCAGTCGTCGCCGTGGCTAGGCCAGGCGCAGGCGCGCGGGCTGGAGTTCGGCACTACGCCGCTGCCGCTCGGTAACGAAGAGGTCGATGCTCGCGGGCCTCTGTTCGGCAAGCCGACCTCGCGCAACATCGGCGCGCGCCAGACGCTGCATGCTCCCTGGCTTATGTTTGTTGCCGAGGTTCCGCACAGTTGGCACGAGATTGAAGACGCCCGCATCGAAGAGGATGCAATTGTATTGACGCAGGCGGACCAGCAGGTCCGTGTCAGGATGCAGGACGCGGCTGCGTTTTTCAGCTAAGCTGCGGAGATGGGAAGGCAGGTAAGCGGAGCATGAATCTTCTCGACCGGTTAGAGCCTGTAACACGCGCGTTTGTTATGCAGAAGCTGGCGGATGGAGCCAGGCCGCCCTCTGAGACCGGCGTGGAGACGGCGCGGCAGTTGATGCGCGCCAGCCAGGCGACGCCGCTGGAGCACGAATCGATTGCAATCGAGAGAGTGGAGGCCGCCGGTCTGACTCTTACCATCGTGCGTCCGCGGCAGGCCGAGGAGCAGTTGCCTGCCGTTCTCTACATGCACGGCGGCGGGTGGGTGCTTGGCGGCATCGAGACGCATGCGCGCGTGGTGCGCGAGCTGGCTCTCAGGGCCGATGTGGCAATTGTGTTTCCTCACTTCTCGCTCGCGCCTGAGGCGCGTTTCCCGGTTGCGTTGGAGCAGTGCTACCGGGCGTTGCGCTGGATCGAGGCGCATGGAGCCGAACATAGAATCGACGCTGGCAGCATCGCGGTTGCAGGCGACAGTGCCGGCGGCAATCTGGCGGCTGCGGTGGCTCTGCTTGCGGTGCAGCGGGGAGGTCCACGGCTGCAACTCCAGGCTCTGGTTTGCCCCGTGACGCAGCCATCGTTTCACACCGGCAGCTACGACGAGTTTGCCACAGGACTGAACCTGACGCGCGAATCCATGGAGTGGTTCTGGAACCAGTACGTGCCCGATGCCGCTCGCAGGCTGGAACCGGCGATCTCTCCGCTGTGGGCTCCGCTGACCGATCTCGCGGATATTGCGCCCGCCGCCATTGTTACCGCAGAGTGCGACGTGCTGCGCGACGACGGCGAGCTCTATGCGCGGCGGCTGCTGGAAGCGGGCGTCACCGTATCGGCGATCCGGTGCCTGGGAACGATTCATAACTTTCCCGTGGTAGACGATCTGCAACGGACCCAGCCTGCCATCACCGCTTTGCGATTCGTAGGGGCGGCGCTGAAGGAGGCCCTGCACAAATAATCTCTCCTTAATGCGCAGGGGAATAAGATAGAAGCAGCATGAACTTATATATACTCAGGCACGCCAGCGCGGGCGTGCGGCGCAACAATCCCTTGCTTGATGTCAAGCGGCCGCTCGACAAGGACGGCAAACGCCACTGCCTTCATCTGGCGCATGTGCTCAGCGCCATGAGGATCGGGTTTGATCTCATCATCTCCAGCCCGCTGAAGCGCAGTTTGCAGACCGCCTCCTTTGTTGGCAACGAGACCGGCTACGAGTCCAGGATCCTCAAGTCCAAGGCGCTGGAGCCTCAGGCTACGCTGGAGGACTTCAATAGGCTGTTGCAGGAGTGCAGCCACTGCGAAAACCTTCTGGTCGTGGGGCACAATCCCAATCTGACTCTGTTCCTGAGTTCGATTTTGGTTCCGCCCTCGGCGACAGCAGGGCCGCAGATCAGGCTGCGCAAGGGATCGATGGCGCGCGTCTCTCTCAATCAGAGCGTGGGCACGCTGACGTGGCTGCTCGATCCGCGCACGGTTCGAGCGCTCTATGCTACCTCGATGAAGAGCTCGCGCCGGAAGACCTCGCGGAAGTAAGGCGCTTCTTTTTTGAGCGACCATGCCTCCAGCTCTGCGCCTCCGCGCGTTGACGCAAGCTCCAGCACCACTCGCCGGGGATAAACGTGAATCCGCAACTGCACGGCGGAGGTGGTTCGGTCCTGGTTCAGCGCTACGGCGAGCCGCAACAGCACAATTGCGCGAATAACATTCTGGTGTTCTTCGAGCGCGATTGACCGCATGACGCGATCCATGGGAGCGGGCCGCGTCTTGCCCAGATAGCGCGCCAGTGCGCTTACGATGGCGCGCTGCGCCGGTGAAAATCCGAAGATCTCCGAGTTGGCCAGAATGTATTGCGAGTGCCGGTGATAGCCCTGATGGTTCATGAACTTACCGACATCCTGCATCATCGCCGCCGACTCCAGCCAGAGACGATACTCTTCGGGCAGTTCATGAACCCGCGCCAGCGCACTGAACAACTGCACGACATGCTGCCGGATGGGTTCGACCCGCTTCAGCTCGGTTCCGTACCTCTGGCAGAGCTCCAGCACGCCGTTCCAGCGCTCGTTTTCGATCTTCTGGTGCACGGAGGCGCGCTGGTCGGTGTCGCCCAGCATCTGCGCCAGCACACCGTCGCGCAGTCCCAGCGGTGAGTAGCGGAAACCTTTGAGGCCGAAGCGTTCCATCATGTCCGCGTAGACCCACGCGCCGCCGACGATGATCTCAGAACGCCGCGGCCCGATGCC
>WQYS01000160.1 GCA_009781125.1 Acidobacteriaceae bacterium
CGCCGCAGACGAGTTCTTTGGCCTGAAGCACGGCGTCGCCCAGCCCGCGCGGCTCCTGCTGGCGCGTGTAGACGATCTTCGCCAGCCTCGGGATGGATCGCACTACAGCGAGCGATTCCTTCTTGTCCCTGGCGGACAACAAGGTTTCCAGCTCTACGGAGCGGTCGAAGTGGTCCTCCATCGTAGTCTTGCCGTGGCCGGTGACGATGATGATCTCGGTGCAGCCGGCGGCTACAGCCTCCTCGACGCCGTACTGGATCAGCGGCTTATCGACAAGACAAAGCATCTCCTTCGGCATGGCCTTGGTGGCGGGAAGAAAACGGGTTCCGATGCCGGCAGCGGGAAAGACAGCCTTGCGAATTTTTTGAGCCATAGTGTTCTAACTCGTATTTAGGTTAGGTCAGTATTGACCGGCTGGTTTTTGTTGTCATCCCGCAGGGATCTGCTTTTTGTTTTGGTGGTCCGATAACTTCGGGTTGATTGCAGAGCGAAAAGCAGATCCCTGCGGGATGACAAACAAAAAAAGGCTGTGCATTAGAGATACAGACTAAAGCACAGGAGAATTATCCTGCAACATGGCCTTGCGAACAATCTTAATCGGAGCGAATCCCTGGCGCATAAAGTTGTTGTGGAAGGCTTCGAGGCTGAACGCTGCGCCCTGCTTCTTCTCTATATCGGCGCGCAGCTTGATGATCTCCAGCTTGCCCAGCGTGTAGTAGAGGTACGTTGGATCGGCGGTGCCGCGCTTGGTCTCGACCACGCCGACCGCATGCGACTGATAGCCCTCTTTGACGAAGAAGTCCACGGCCTGATCGAAGGTGAACTGCCCTGTGTGCAGCTTGATCGCGTTGACGAAGCGGGCATCGCGCAGCAGGGCGTCCTGCAACTGGCCCAGGCGGATGAGCCGGGCCTGGCGCGCCTCGTCAGCGGTCGCGTTGGCGGGCGCAGCGGCGTAGCCCTCGTCGAGCATCATCTGCTCGGTATAGTGCGCCCATCCTTCGATGTTGGTGTTGGCGCCGAGCAGCTTGCGGATCTTCGACGGGAACTGCGGCATCCACAGGAACTGCACGTAGTGGCCGGGATAGGCCTCGTGGACCGAGGTCGATACAATCGTCCCCACATTGAAGCTCGCCATGTGCTCGGCAACGTGTTCGGCGCTCCAGTCCTTCTCCGGCAGAGTCACGTTGAAGAACGCCGTGGTCGAGCGCGTCTCGAAGGGGCCGGGCGGGTCCATCGAGGCGAACGTCGTCGCCCGCATGAACGGAGGAGTCTCCTCCAGCGTAGGCTGCACGGTCGAGGGAATGGTGATGATGTGGTGCGCGTTAATAAACGTAATCAGCGAATCGAAGGTGTTCTGAAAGGCATCGAGCAGCTTCGCCGGCGGCGGATGAATCGCAGCCAGTTCGGCCAGCACCTCAGCGGGCGTCTTCGCGGGGTCTACCTCCTTGGCCACGCGCGCGAACTCGGCCTGGTTCCTGTGCAGATCGCTCATGGCAATCTCAAGCAGGCGGTCCAGCGGAATGTCCACCATCTCGTCATAGGAGAGTTTCCTGGCAAAGGTATCGGCCCCAAGGCGGAAGTCTCCGTTCGAGCGCGCCAGCAGGTCCGACTTCATCCACGCCTGATAGTCCTTGAGCGCCTGCATCACAGCGGCATTGGACTTATCGAAGGCAGCCCGCGTCGCCGGGTTGCGAGCGTCCTTGAACGCGGCGGGCACGTCGCTCTCAAAGAAACTTATCAGCCCGTCCATCTGCTCCAGCGCGATCTCGGTATAGATGCGCGGCGGATTCTTCAGGTTCCTGCGCGCCTCCGTGAGCGCCTGCGGCATCAGCTTTTCGCGCGCCACCAGAGCGCGCAGCCGCTCGTCGGGCGAGGCGTAGGCCCGCGACATGAGGCTGAAGGCCGACTCCGTAATTCCGGACGAGTACGTGTCCGGATTTTTCTCCCACGGACGAATCACTTCGAGCGTCAGCAGCGCCGAACGGATGCTCGCGAGCAGCATGGCGTAGTCTCCGGCGGGGCTGGCGTCGAGCGCGCTCGGATCGATGGCCATCAGCTTTTTCTCGTAATCATGCAGCGCGGCGACCTGCTTCTGCACGCTGGCTGCGGAGTAGTCCTCAAGCCGAGAGTCATACTGGTGCAGGCCGGCTTGCGTTCCCGCCGTCGGCGAGAAGTGAAAATACACATCGGTAAAATACAGTTCCGTCAGAGCATTGAAGGTCTGGGCCGCGCCATCGGCAGACGGTCTCTGAGCGGAAGCCATAGGAATCGTCATAACAAAAAGCGTAGTGGCAACGAGAGCATTCGCAAGAGACCTGAACATAATTGGAAACCTTGCAGTGAGTTTACGGCATAACACCCATACAGACGCCAATTTCTTATATCAGAAGTGTAGGACTTTCAGTATCCCGACCAGCCACAAAAGTCCGGGTGTCTTCGGCTCTCTTTCGTCACGTTTTCAGTGTTCGTGGCCATGATGGTGGTGGTGAGCGCCCACCGGCTCCAGAGACGGTGGAGCGCTGCAACCGTGCGTGGTCTCACAGCCGGAGGTCTCAAACTGAATCGTCGTGTGGGTGATGCGGAAGCGGTCGCGAAGCGCGCAGTTGATGCCGTCGAGAATGCCCGCGCACTCAGACGCAGGCCTCTCGTCGATGGTGACGTGGCTGGCGAGCGCATGCGAGTTCGCGCCCAGGCTCCAGATGTGCAGGTCGTGCACGTCCAGCACGCCTTCGACAGAGCGCATCGCCTGGCGCACCTCGACCAGTTGCACATTGCGCGGCGTGCCTTCCAGAAGGATATTCAGCGTCTCGCGGATGATTCCCACCGAGCTCCACAGAATCATGGCTGCGATCAGGATGGAGAGCAGCGGATCGATCCACGTCAGTCCGGTAAAGAAGATCGCCGCGCCGCCCGCGATGACGGCGGCAGTGGAAAGCATATCGCCCAGCATATGCAGAAAGACGCTGCGGACGTTCAGGTCGCGCGTGAAGCGCCACAACAGGACGGCGATGACGCCGTTCATCAGCACTCCGGCGGCGGCGACCGCCATCATCAGCGAGGATTCGACCGGAACCGGACTGGCGAATCGCCGGATCGCTCCGAAGGCGATCCACAGCGACAGGCCGACCAGTACGGCGGAGTTCACAAAGGCCGCCAGAACACCAGCGCGCTGATAGCCGAAGGTCTTGCGCTCGGTGGCAGGCTGCGTCTGGAAGTAAACGGCGACAAACGAGAGCGCGATGGCGGCCAGGTCACTGAGATTGTGTCCGGCCTCGGAGATCAGAGCCAGCGAGCGGGCCCGCAGTCCGAAGACAACCGCCGCCACCACATAGGCAAGCGTCAGCGCCATGGAGAGCTGAAGAATCCGTTTTATCTTCTGATCCGGCGTATCGGCCATGTGCATAGCGGGTGTGTACCGGCGATATTAATACGCTCTGCGAGCGTCTGTAGCTTCGCGCTTCAGGCCTGTCCGCAGGATGCGCTGCGAAGCAGCGCTGCCCAGCCGCAGACCGCTCCAGGACTCGGAGACGACGATGCTGTTGACGGGGTTGTCCGGCTCGTAGCGCACCTGCACCGGAAGATCGGTGCGCAGATCACGGATCCGCTCGCGGAGCGTGGTGACGTCCTGCGCAGCCTCGTAGCTGACCCCGGCGATGCTGTAGTTGTAGAGAATGAGCTGCCGGGCCGCCTCCGGCTCGTCAACCCGGGGCGGCGCATCGACGATGGCACCGTCGGTAATGCGTCCGACGGCGGCCAGGCGTTCGCGGCGCGCGCGCTCAAGCGTATCGGCGTCGGGCCGCCTGTGATGCAGCAGAATCCATAGCACCACGGCAATCGCTACGACGCCCGCGGCAATAGCGGCTGCATCCTCCGAAGAGCGTAAGTAATGCAGCCAAGCGCTTTGAATCAATGCAAACACAGAATCACCGAGGCAACATCTCTAGTATTTCATCCCGCCGAACCGATGCGAATGTTTGCATCCCGGATGGGGGCGGTTTTTCATGGGACGTACCTAATGTGGCAAAGCATCTTCAAAACCACGGCCAGCGAAGCCGGACCGGTCTGGCTTCGCGATCTGCTTCAGTAGTCTCTTTGGATGCGATAACGGCGAAGGCTGTTGATTGTTCCGCGCCAATCTCTACAACGAGCGTATTATATTTTTTGAAACCAGAGGTTTCCAGAGGTCACGTGACCTGCGTTCGGCAAACGCTTCCGTTCTGCTCGATAAGCGAAACAAGATAGCCGATGATGGGTCTATATAACCGCAAAGCCGGCGGGCAGAGGCAGAGGCCGCCAGCGAAACGATTCACTTCAGACAGATCGCTGTCTTCAGGAGGAGAAGAATGCAATTTTCCAAAGTCCGTCGCAGAACAGTCCACTTGATGATTGCAGCCGGAGTTGTCATGACAACTCTGCTCCTTACTCCGGTGGCCTCTTTTGGCGCCATCGATATATCTATAGGAATCTCCGTGGGAGCACCTCCCCCGGTTCTGCCTGTCTATGCGCAGCCCATGATCCCGGGTCCAGGCTATATCTGGACTCCGGGCTACTGGGCGTGGGGCCCGGGCGGCTACTACTGGGTTCCCGGCGTCTGGGTGATGCCGCCTGCGCCCGGCATGCTGTGGACACCTCCCTACTGGGGCTGGTCGGGTGGACGCTATATCTTCAACCCCGGCTACTGGGGGATGAGCGTCGGCTACTACGGCGGCGTGAACTATGGCTACGGATACGGCGGATCAGGCTACGATGGCGGCTACTGGAACAACGGCATATTTATGTACAACCGTTCCGTCAACAGGCTTAGCTCCAGGATCCTTGGCAACTCGCGGTATGTTTACAATCGCCCGGTCAGCGTCATCAATCGCAGCCGCGTCAGCTACAACGGCGGCAAGGGCGGCCTTACCTACCGCCCGTCGGCGCGGGAGCAGTCCGTCGCCAACCAGCGCCGTTCCGATCCGATTGCCAGCCAGGTTGCGCACGAACAGGCCATGCGCGGCAACCGCAACCAGTTAGCGAACACCAAGGGCGGACCCCAGACAAGGGCCATGTCAACGACCAACGCTCGTCCGGCGGTCAACAATACTCGCCCCGCGGCAACTCCCGCTCGGCCTGCCGCGACTCCTGCGCGTCCGGCGGCTACTGCTGTGCGCCCTGCTGCTACTCCTGCTCGTCCGGCGGCCAGCACCGTGCGTCCGGCTCCGGCGGCCACTCCTGCGCGGCCTGCTCCTACTGCTAATAACGCGCGTCCGGCAGCTAACACTGCAAAGCCTGCTCCCGCAGCCAACACCGCTCGTCCCGCAGCCGAAGATCATCAGAATGGCCGCAAGCGGTAGCAGCGGTCTTCCGATTGAACTTGTAATCCTGCTCTGATTCTCCTTTCTTTGGCCCGGCCTTCGTTGCCGGGCCATTCTCTTGGCGGAAACCCCTACAATACTCTCTGGAAGTGTTATCCCCGGCTCAACTCGACCGCCTGAAGATCGTACTGGTGCGTGCGCGCAATCCGAACAACATCGGCGCCGCGGCGCGCGCCATGCATGATTTTGGATTCCGTCATCTGTGCGTCGTCAACGAGTACGCAGTTCCCTTCGAGACGGCACGTTCCGCCGTCGATGCCTCCGCAGTGATGGCAAACGCGCAGGTGTGCGCGAGCGTTGCCGAAGCCGTCGCCGATTGCACGCTGGTGGTTGGAACCACCGCCGTCGGCGAGCGGGCTTTAGAGCATCGGCTCCTTGCCTTGCCCGAGGCTGGCGAAAAAATCCTGGCGGAACTGGCCAGCGAAGGCGGGCGCGTTGCCCTGCTCTTTGGCTCTGAAAAGACGGGCCTCAGCAACGACGAACTCAGCCATTGCCACTGGCTTCTGACCATACCCATGCACGAGCATGAGGGCGCACGCCATGTTTCGATGAATCTTGGCCAGGCCGTGGCCGTGTGTCTCTACGAGCTTGTGCGCTACTGCGGAGCGCTCGAGGACAACGGCGTTCCACGCGCGGCGCAGAGCGGCGACATCGAGCGGTTTGCCGCA
>WQYS01000161.1 GCA_009781125.1 Acidobacteriaceae bacterium
AACCACTTGGTTATGGTGCCTTCGGTGATGGATTCACCCATCTGGGGCATAAGTACGTCGGTCGGCATCGCTTCTCCAATTCGTCTACGATTATACGGCGCGAGCCTGCCGCTCACGCGCGCATAATAAAGACTTTATACATCCGGCCAGCCACGAAAGCCCGGGTGCCCCATCCTGAGGTCGCCGCGGCGACCTCAGGATGGGGCACCCGGACATTTACGGTTAGTCAAATTCCGCCAGCGGGTTCCGCTAAGAGAAGCTCGTCCACGGAGCTGGCGGCCAGCATCTGGCGGGCGAAGACCCGTCCGAAGCTGCGGGCCGTGGCCTCGAGAGCGGCTTGCATGGTCGGCGCGCGAGCCGGATCAGCCTCCATCTCCAGGCTGGTGACCTCGCGGTCGGCGATGCCGCAGGGCACGATCCAGGCAAAGTCGCGCAGGTCGGTGGTCACGTTGAGCGCGAAGCCGTGCGAGGTCACGCCTCCTGAGACGTGGACTCCGATGGCTGCGATCTTCTTCTCCAGCACGCTGCCGCCGCCGAGGGTCCAAACGCCGGTGCGTCCCCGGATGCGCTGCGCCCGGACGCCGAACTCACCCGCCACGCGGATGAGCACCTCCTCCAGCAGACGCACATAATCGACGGGTCCGAGATGAGGGCCGCGCCTGCCAGGCCAGTCGCCGCGCAGATCAAGGATCGGGTAGCCGACAAGCTGGCCTGGCCCATGATAGGTCACGTCGCCGCCGCGATTGATCTCGTGCAGCTCGACGCCGCGCGAGGTGAGGAACTCATCGGAGGCCAGCACATGCGCGCGGCTGGAGTTGCGACCGAGCGTCAGCACCAGAGGATGCTCCAGCAGCACCAGCGTATCGCCGACGAGGCCCTGCTTGCGCGCGGCGATCAAGCGCGTCTGCAAGCGAAGCCCCTCTGCATAAGAGACTCGTCCCGGCTGAAGCAGATGGATGTACTGCGACGTCACATCTCAAAGCCTAACAGGTACGCGCTCCTTGCCACGGCCCGCAAAACAGAGGAGCCAGATGCCGTTGCGGCATCTGGCTCCTGGTTGAATGTAGCCGGATTAGAAGGTGAGCTTAGCCCACAGTCTCAGCGAGCGGCCCGGGTCTTCGATGGCTTGCTGCTTGTCCAGGAAGCCCATATGAATATCGGTGACGAACGAATCGAGCGGCCCGATATTGTTATGGTTGCCAATGTTCTGCACCTCGGCCCGGAGAATCAGTTGCGCGCCCTCCCAGTGGAAGTACGACATGCCGATTCCCTTCTCCAGAGCAACGTTATGATACTGAAGGCCGGGGTTGTGGAAGCTGTTGCGGCCAATCTCCTGGTGGAGATAGGCGTTGTCAGGCATGTACGGTATCAGCCAGTGAACATCGGCTGCGTTGACAGGATTGAGGTCGCCGGTATCGTTTACGGCAGCCATATCGTAGTAAACGCCCGAATCTCCACCGACTAAATCGCCATCGATGCCTGCTGTATCCAGCGGCGCCGACCTGTTGCTCAGAAGCGGACGGTCATTGAAGGCGTTTCCATCACCGTTCATATCGAAATAAGCAGTGGTGAAGCTGCTGTACGGCCCGCTCTGGAAGGTCTCAACACCGGACAGGGTCCAGTGACGGGTAAACGCTCCGTAGAATGCGTCCGTCAAGCGGCTGGACGAATGGAGCCCTGCCGGAGACCACACGTAGCTGATGGACAGATAGTGGCGATGGTCATAGGCGGAGTTTCCCCAGTCCTGCCACAAGCCGCCCGGCGCGAGGTTGGCCGCGTAGCTGGTCCCTGGATTGCTGAAGGTCGTGAATATCTCCGACGCATTGTCCAGCGCCTTGGACCAGGTGTAGTTTCCGCTGATCTGGAGTCCATGCGACATGCTGCGCGTGACCTCAAACTGAAGACCGTTATAGCTGGAACCGGCAAAGTTTCCACGGGCTGTGATCGAGTTATAGTCCGGATTGATCCGTTCCTCTGTCATGCCGTCGAAGTAGTTGTACTGCTGATTTGCATACAGCCCGCGGCCAAGCGTGCCAATGTAGCGAGCAGCCGCAAAGACGTTGCCCGGAAGCTGGCGCTCGATCCCAAGGTTGAACTGGTATGTAAGCGGATTACGCAGGTTCTTAACAGTGCTTTGAACCGACGAGTTCAATGTCAGCTCCGGCGTCATCGCCGCCAGCCGATCGAATGCATTGGGCAGTGGATTACTCCTGGTTCCGTCTATCCTAGCTAACACAAGATTGGGAGAAGCCTGCATGGCGTTGATAGGAATATTACTGAAGAAGCTGTCAAAGAACATGCCGAACCCGCCCCTGATGACCCACTTGCCATCGCCGAAGAAGCCGTTATGGTGAGGCGAATAAGCAAAGCCAAATCTCGGCCCGAACATGCTGGTATCGGAAGGTATCTTGTAGACGACGCCAGCAGCCAAGGGGGCGCCATTAGTACTGACACCGCCGGTGGCCTCAAGTATCGCGGTAGGATTGCTTGGATCAAGAGCAGGAAACGGAATGGAGTTTTCGGAGTTCGTCAGATAGTCGTACCGGATTCCCAGATTCACTGACAGGTTTGAGGAGAGCTTGATGTCGTCCTGCGCAAAGAGGCCGGAACGCCATCCATGAGGATCCATGCGTGTTTTTCCAAACGCCTTTTGTATATTGCCAGATGCTCCGGCCTGGTCCTGGAGGAAGTTGCACAGACCATTACTGCAGGCAACACCAGTGTTCGGATTGGTACCCGATCCCGAGTATGTCAGCGTGCCATTCCAGTTGATAGAAACTACATCTTTCTCTATCAGGCGGCCAACATCAAACCCAATACGGAAGGATTGTTTGCCCCTGGTCCAGCCGACCGTATCCTGGAACTGATACAGATCCTCTGCCCGGCCCTGCGGGAAGTTGTTATTGGTTCCGAGGTTTACCGGGCTCCCGTATGCATCACTGAATTCGCGGATGAATAGTGTCGGAGCAAAGTACTGCGGATTTGCCAGCGTCTCGGCTGTCGGCGCAAACATGAAGTTGAGCCTGGTCTCAGCCACGCGGAACTCATTCACGAGATTGGGAGAGAAGATATGGGTCCACTGAGCCGCCGTGAGCTCGCCCGGTCCTCCCTGATAGGTATCAAATCCAGGGAGCGCGCTGGGGTTGGCGAAAAAGTCGGGACTATACGATTGGCGATCATGAAAGTAGCGGACCATAAACTGGTCCTTGTCCGAATGATGGTAATCCACGCGAACCAGCCACTGCGTGTCAGGATTCATCATGGGAGCAGCGGGACGCATGTACCATGCGGTTGATATGGTGCATCCGGCAGCAGGGCAGTTATTCAGCGGACCGACGTTGATCGACCCTTTTGAATCTGGACCAAACACGTCCGTCATGTCGATGAATGAATTCAGATAGTCCCCATTGCTTAAATCCTGCTGTAGCAGAGTGGCCTGCGGGCCGCCGATAGACTGGAGGGTAGCGTAACCATCCGCGTCAGGAAGCTGCATGGGATATGCCGTGCTCTCCGAGCCATAGTAGCGATACAGTTGCAGTCCTCCGAAGGCGAAGAGCTTGTTCTTGATGATGGGCCCACCCAGATTAAATCCATAGCTGTGCGAGTTGTAGCGGATCTTGGGCTGACCGCTGCCGCGCTCCAGACCGCCGTTAGCGTCCAGGCCGGAGCCCTGGTAGTGCTCGAAGACCTGGCCATGAAACTGGTTGGTTCCCGACTTGGTCACGGCGTTGATGACGCCGCCGCCTGCGCGGCCATACTCCGCCGAAGCAGAGTTGGTCATGACCGCGAGCGACTCGAATACATCGGGCATCGTCGGTTGGAAGGCTTGTCCGCCAATGCCGACGTCATTAATCTCCTGACCGTCGAGTAGCCAGTTGTTCGCGCGGGCACGAGCGCCATTTACCTGAATGTTAACGCCGTTGCTCATACCGGCGTTGTATGGATTATCGATATCCACGATTTGGACGCCGGGTACGGTCGTCGCCAATTCGTAAGGACTGCCACCGAACTGGGGAATCTTCGCCAGGCCAGAGGAGTTGATGACTCCCGTCAACTGGCCATTATCCGTGTTGATCGAAATCGTATCGGCGGTCACCTCCACGCGGCTGGCAACATTTCCGACGTTCAATTTGGCATCGTAGGTCGTCACCAGCGACGGCTGAACGATGACGCGCTTTGCCGACAAGGTCTCGAAGCCCGTCAGGCTGACGGTAAGCGTATAGCTCTCGGTGTTGATCGCCTCAAAGCGATAGCTGCCGTCGGCCTTCGTCCTGGCGGTACGGCTGTAGCCGTCCGCATCGCCGACAATGGTTACGGTCGCCTCCTGCACGACGGCTCCCGTAGAGTCGCGGACGACCCCTACCAGGATTCCTCTGCTGGTCTGCGCGCGCAACGCCGCAGATGTGAACAGCAACGGGATAAACAGGAGAAACAACGTTACTTGTGATGTCAGTCTTCGCATAAGGCTCCTTCGTTCAGATACAGTCAACATCCGAATCGCTAAAGGTTTGGCTCCGAATCACTTACAAGCTCACCGCCTGAGCCGTGCGTACAAATAGCCCAAGAATGAAACGGGATTTTTCTGTAACAGCAATTTGTGTGCCATTCCTGAATTCTCCCGGAAAACCCCATAATTTGCAGAAAAACAAGCAAATTCAACGAGATGCGCGTGATACGTTTCAAACCATTAATCTATGAATTTTCATATCAAAAGGCGCGTGCGGTATAGATTTAGGTACATCGCTCCGAAGCTCGTAGTAAAGTCAATAACGACAGCTCCAATTGGAGGCGGAACCATGCATCGCAAATTCTCGTTGTATGCGGTCTCGATGGCGCTCTTCCTTGTGCTTCCCCAGCTCTCCTATGCGCAGGCGCGAGCGAGCGATTCCGACCGCGACGGCCTCAGCGATCGGACGGAGACGGAACTGCTCGAAAAGTTCGCGCCCACCTTCATGATCAGCCGCGAGGATTGCTCGGTGCGTCCGGCCCAGTTTATTGCCAGCGCCAAGAGTCCCACGGTGCTGGACGATGATGGCACCATCTATGGCCAGGCCACTCCGCGCAAAGGGAAGCCCGGCGAGGTCGAGTTACGCTACTACCATCTATGGCGCAAGGACTGCGGCCAGGCCGCGCGCCATCCGGACATGGGACACGTATCTGTACTGGTGAAGACCGGAGCAACCGCGAAAGAGGCCAGGGCGCTGTACTGGTATGCCGCGGCGCACGAGGACACGGCCTGCGACGCGAGCCACATTACCCGGGCGGAGACGATTCACGCCGAGGACCACGGCGCGACCGTCTGGATATCGGACGGAAAGCACGCCTCCTTTTTGTCGGAGGAGTTGTGCAAGCACGGATGCGGAGCAGACCGGTGCGATGATATGACTCGCCTGAAGTCTAGCGAGATCGTCAACCTGGGCGAGTTGAACGCGCCCATGAATGGGATCGCCTGGCTGAGGTCAAGCAAATGGCCGTTGAGCGCCAAGATGGGACAAAGCAATTTTCCCGCTGAGCGTGCCACCAGAGTCGAGCGCCTTCCCGACACGGATATCGTCTGGACAAATCCATCGAAGCGCCCGCCGCAGGCCGCGGCGCTTGTTGCGAATGACGGTCTTACCGGCATCCGCGCTACAGATACCGCCATGGTGGTATCGAGCGGCGGTGTCTCATCCACGCTCGGCTCCGTCAAAGACAAGACCGGGAGTGCCGTGAAGAGTACAACCGGAAGCGTCAAGAACACTCTGAAGAAAGGCGTGGATAAGACGGGCAAGCTCTTCCACAGGAACAAGAAGTAAGAAGCATCCACGGCACACAGCGAGGCGCAAGCCGTGCGCGGCTTTGTGTGCGGAAGGAAACCAACTGTCCCAGTAGCTGTACCCTCTCAAATTGTTTGAATGAAAAGTCGAGGAGGAGCGCGAGGTGATACAAAAAGCTGAACTCAGCCGAACTACTCAACAGTGAAGCTGATTCAGAGAAAACCTCGGAGGCTCCTCAGAGACGATATGTACT
>WQYS01000162.1 GCA_009781125.1 Acidobacteriaceae bacterium
GCGGCGATCTCCTCGCGCGTGAGCGGCTTGCGGGTGACGTTGCGGCCCGTGGGGTCGCCGATCAGAGCGGTCGAATCGCCGATCAGAAAGATGACCGTGTGGCCAAGCGACTGAAAGTGCCGCAGCTTGCGGATCAGCACCGTGTGGCCCAGATGCAGGTCGGGCGCGGTCGGGTCGAATCCGGCCTTGATACGCATGGGACGGCCCGAGGCAATCGACTGCGCGATGCGCTCCTTGAGCGCCTCCAGCGGAAGAATCTCCGCCGCGCCCTTGGCGATAAGGTCAAGCTGATCTTCAAGCGAGGGAAAGGATGACATATTCCTCAAGTATAAAGGCGTTCAAAACCTGTCCTCAAAACATGCCGCCACCAGCCCGCTATCGAATTGGGCAACGGGCCGGTGTTCGAGCAGTGTCACGCTGGTTCAGTTCTGAACCAGCGTGACGGTGGTGGAGGTGGTAAGGCCGCCGCTTGAGCCGGTCACGGTGATGGTGTAAGTCCTCGCCACCGGAGGAGGTTCGCCAGGAGGACTGCTTCCGCCACAACCCGCCATCGCTGCAACTGCCCCTAGCGCCAGCACAATTACGAACAGGTTCAGCAGACGCCGGTTCTTTCTGCGCGCCAGCATCAGCGGCATCATCAGCAAGGCAAAAATAAACGGAACCTTACCGGCGCCGCGTACGCTGGCCGTCGCCTTCGGAACGGTAACTGTAAGGACCGAGCTTGATCCGGGCGTTACCGAAACCGGATTGAAGCTCCATCCTGCACCGGACGGCAGTCCTGCGGTTACGCTCAGCGTCACGGGACTGTTGAATCCCGTTCCGTTTACGGCGGCGACGTCGATCGTATACTTTGCCGTGCCTCCGGCTGACGAAACTGTCGCTGTCTGCGTCGCCGCCGCCGGGGAGACTGTAAACTCAGGCGTAGCAGGCGCTGCTGAAGCGATAGTCAACGCCACCGTCGTGGAGCGCGACACGCCTCCGCCGTTTCCTGTGATGGTGATCGTATACGTCCCCGGCGTGGCATCAGACACTGCCGTGAAGGTCGCCTGCGAGGTTCCGCTGCCGCTGACCGATGCGGGCGCGAACCCCACTGTCACTCCCGCAGGCTGACCCGCCGCTGACAACGTTACCTTGGACGAGAAGCCTCCAACCGCAGAGATCGAGACCGTCGAACTTGCACTACTGCCCTGCGTCACCGTGAGTGGCGGCACAGCCGCAAGCGCGAAGTCTGGAGCCTGGCTTACGGTGAGATTGATCGTCGTCGCGCGCGACACGCCGCCGCTGTTTCCTGTGATGGTGATTGCATACGTCCCCGGCGTGGCATCAGACGCCGCCGTGAAGGTCGCCTGTGAGGTTCCGCTGCCGCTGACCGAAGGGGGCGCGAACCCCACTGTCACTCCCGCAGGCTGACCTGCCGCCGACAAAACTACTGTAGGCGAACCGCTGATTGCAGAGATCGAGACCGTTGAACTCGCACTGCTGCCCTGCGTCACGGTCAGCGATGACGGCGCCGCCGTGAGCGAGAAGTTTGGCGGAGGGATTACCGTAAGCATCACCGTGATGGAGTGCGCCAGGTCTCCGCTGATTCCCGTGATGGTGATCGGATACGTGCCCGTGGGGGTATCAGATGGCACTGAGAAGACCGCCAACTGCGTCGTAATTCCATTGAGCTCGCTGCCAGACGGAAAGACATTCAACGTTATGCTCGCAGGCATGTCCCATGTTCCATATCCGAAAGCAGGTGAGAAACCGTTGGCCGCCATGATCGAGAGCGTCGTGCTTCCACTGCTCCCCTGTGCCACCGTCAACGCTGGCGGCGACGACGCAAACGAGAAGTCCGGCGCTACGCCTACCGTGAGGTTCATCACGGTCGAGGACGACTCGCCGCCACTGCTTCCCGTGATGGTGACCGAATACGTGCCCGCGGCGACACTGGACGCCACCGTGACGTTCACCAGCGAGGTCTCGTTACCGCCAATCAACGCGGGACCGAACGTCATTGTCACTCCATCGGGAAGGTTCGCCGCCGACAAACCTACAGACGACGAAAAACCGTTGGCCGTTATGAGCGAGACCAGCGAATTCCCGCTGTTGCCCGGCGCCACCGTCAGCGAGGATGGCGCTACCAGCGTAAAGCCAGGAGTGCCTACCGCAAGATAGACCGTCGTCGAGCGCGACAGACCGCCGCCGGTTCCCGTGAGGGTGATCGGATACATACCCGGCGCGACCGTAGACATCACTGCAATGGTCGCTCCCATTGTTTGCCCGTTGTAGACGTTACCGAATACAGGGCACGTCACCGTCACTCCGTCCGGCATGCCCGTCGCCATCACAGACACATCAGACGAGAAGCCGCCGGCTGTGGCCAGCGAGATTACCGAAGTTCTACTGGTCCCCGGCGCCATCGTCAGCGATACCGGCTCCGCCGCAATCGAGAAGTCCGGCGCCTGGCCAACTGTAAAGCTCATCTTCGTGGAGCGCGACAGACCACCGCCGGTTCCCACGATGGTGATCGTATACGTGCCCAGCGCGGCCGTTGGTGCTACGGTGAAGGCCGCCTGCGAGATTCCGCTTCCAGTGACCGATGGGGGCGAGAACCCGGCCGTCACTCCATCAGGCAGGCCCGCCGCCGACAGATCCACCTCCGACGAGAAGCCTTCGATCGCTCCGATTGTGACCGTTGAACTTCCCTTGTCACCAGGCAATACCGCTAGCGTGCCCGGCGATGCTGTGATCGAAAAGTCCGCCTGCGGCTGCTGTCCGATCACGAGATTGATGGTCGTGTCGCGCCAGAAGTTTCCGCCGATTCCTGAAATGGTGATCGGATACGTGCCTGCAGTGACAGTATCCGCCACAGTAAAGGTCACCGGAAAGGTCTGAGTTCCTGTAACCGACGAAGGCAACGACACCGTCACTCCAAAAGGCTGCCCCGACGCCTGCAAAGCTACTGTAGACGTAAAACCGTTGCCCGCAATAAACGAGACCGTCGAACTTCCACTGTTCCCCGGCATTACCGCCAGCGTTTCTGGCGACGCTGAGAGCTCGAAGTCCACCGTAGTTACATAGAGGAGTATCGTCGTGGAGCGCGTCAGATCTCCGCTGGTTCCCTTGATGGTGACCGTATACGTGCCCATCGCGGCGTTAGACGGCACCGTGAAGGCCGCCTGCGAGGTTCCGCTTCCGCTGATCGACTCAGGCGCGAATGTCACCGTCGCTCCTGCGGGCAGACCCGTCGCCGACAAAGCTATCGCAGACGAGAAGCCGTTGACCACAGTAGACCAGACCGACAAATTTTTACTGAAGCCCGGCATCACCGTCAGCGTTGCTACCGTGCCGATTCCGAAGTCAGGCACGGAGCTTCCCACCGTGACATTGACCGTCGTCGAGCGTGTATGGGTTCCGTCGGTTCCCGTGATAGTGATCGGATATATCGTCCCTATCGTGTCAACAGACGCCATCGTGAAGGTCACCTGTGAGGTCTCGGTCCCGCTGATCTCCGCGGGCGCAAACGACACCGACCCCGTTCCCGCAGGCGGACCCGACGCCGACAAATATACAGGAGACGAGAAGCCGCCGACCGCAGAGATCGAGATCGTCGAACTTCCACTGGCGCTCGGCATCACCATCAGGGATGCCGGATCGGCCACCAGTGAAAAATCAGGCGCCACGCCTACGATAATGTTCACCGTCGCCGTGCGCGACAGAGCTCCACCGATTCCCGTGATGGTGATCGTATGCGTGCCCAGCGCAGCAGTCGATGCCACCGTGAAGGTCGCCTGCGAGGTTCCGCTTCCGGTAACCGATGGAGGCGAGAACTCCACCGTCACCCCATCAGGCAGATTCGTTGCCTCCAAATTCACTGCCGACGAGAAGCCGCCAGACGTTATGATCGAGACCGTCGTTCTCCCACTGTTCCCCGGCGCCACCACTAGCGTGCCTGACGCCGCCAGCGAGAAGTCCGGCGGCGCCGCAACCAGCGTATCCACCAGAGCAGGAGTCGGGCTGCCCCATCCGGTGACCAGATCGTATCCCGTCACGGCCTGATAGCTGCCCGCGTATCCGCTCGCGATGTCATGAAAGCCCGCGCTGTAGGATGCAGGATCGGTGGAATTCATCTGATAGATCGTCGGATTGAGGAAGCCGATCAAGGGCTGTCCATTGGCCGCCAGTTGCTGATTCACCAGAGCCATATACCCAGCCCAGACCGGCGTTGCTCCGCTGGTTCCGACGACATCGGTCCAGCCCGCGTTGTCAACCAGGTAGAAGTCACTCGCGATGGCCGCCACGTCCGGGCCATTGCGCAGCGTGGTCGAGCCGAGATTGCTGGCGTTGATGACCCCCGGAATCTGCTGCCATGACGGAATGGGGATATTGTTCGGCGAGACGCCGCCGCCCGATGCGCTCCATGCCGTCTCTGACTGCCACGATCCGCCGGGATTTGCCGTAAGCACCGTCCCCCCGACCGAGGTCACATACGGGTCGTCGGACGGCCACGCAGGGGGCCAGCCCGGAACCCAGGTTGCGTAGTCGCCCGAGGCGGCAAAGAACGTCTGCCCCTGCGCTGCCATCCTCTGGAGATATGGTTCTAACTCCTCCGGGTCCGTAGGCGTCCAGCCCCACGAACAACTGATCGTCGCCGGCAGAGGATCGTTCGTCGTCATGGCGGCGGCAATCACCGTGTCGTCGCTGCCAACGTACATCGTCACGTTTGCGAGTCCTGGAGCCATGCCCAATGCCATCGCCAGGTCCAGCGTCGGTTCGGCGTCGTTGCACGCAACGGACGGGCAATCCACGCTGGTTCCATCCGTGGACAGCAGCGTGATGGCATCCCCTGGATAGGTCTGTCCTATATTCGCGTAGTAGGCCTTGAGATCGTTGAGGTCTGTTCCGCTATAGGACCAGATGCCCAGGTTCTGCCCCTCGCCCCTCAGGCTTCCGCTGCCATAGTAGGCCTTGCGTGTATCGCTGCCAAGAAACAGGCCATACGGTCCGCTGCCCGTGGCATTGGGAGCGGCCTGGGCTGCGTTGCTGCTGACAGATCTCTCCACGACCATGGGAAACGGAATCGAGTAGTTATCCATCCCGGAGACATGCCACAGCTTGAACGGCAGGCTGGTCGTCGGCTCCTGGTCGGGAGAGTAGAAATCGCGGTTCTCTGTAGGGTGCCTGTAGCTCTGCATCTTTACGTGGAAGGCGCCTTCCACCGCGGAAACCGGACCGCGCACATGCACATCCATGCCATTGCGGCTGCCACCGGTTACAGTGAGGCCATGCGATTGGGCAAACTGAACCACCGTGTTGTAGTCATCCTCGGACGGTCCAAAGCGCTCCGTGAACTGCTGCGGAGTCTGAAAATGTCTATAGTTTGGGCTGGCAGGGTTATAGATATCCGCCACAAAGCTGTCGAGTCCGGCCTGATCGCGCACGGGCAGAACAAGGTCCAGATTCATCACATGGTTCTGCGGCAATCGCCCCTGATAACGCGCCCGTCCGTCGCGAACCGCGTCACGTACATGATGCGTCTTCATCGATTGCGCACAGGACAAGGCAGTCGCCGCTGCAAGCACGGTTGACACAGTTACTCTGCAAACGAATCGCAACAAGAGAATTCCCTTCCTGCCCACAGGATTCTTAATAGAACCAATATGGATAGATTCAATCTTCCAATCTATGTTTAAGTGTTGTCAATCCGTATTTGAAGGGCCCTAGTTGAGGAACATGGTGGTGTAGAGCGTATCCCTTTGCACCGGCTTGAATCCGGCGTCGCGGATGACGCGGCGGAGCTCCTCCTCCGTGGTGCAGTTCGCGGTTCCGGCGGCGCGGACTACGTTCTCCTCCAGCATCACCGAGCCGACGTCGTTACCGCCGAAACGCAACCCCATTTGCAGAACCTTCAGCCCCTGCGTGACCCAGCTTGCCTGCACGTTTTCGATGTTGTCGAGATACAGGCGCGAGATGGCCAGCGTCTTCAGGTACTCGACCGCCGTGGCCTTCTCCCATCC
>WQYS01000163.1 GCA_009781125.1 Acidobacteriaceae bacterium
GAGATCAGCCCCTTGGTGACGTCGGACTCCTCGCTGGTGACCAGCTTGTACTCGATCTCCTCGTTCTTGACGCTGTCGTAGACAGTGACTGACGCACCAAAGCCGACCTTGTCGCGGGGGATGTTGCCGAGGTTCACCATGGCCAGCTCGCCCATGCGCTTCTTGAGCTGTCCCAGACGCGCGTTGACGAAGACCTGGCGCTGCTTGGCCATGTGGTACTCAGCGTTTTCGCTGAGGTCGCCGAGGGCTACGGCTCGCTTGATTTCGGCGGGAAGTTCGGTGGTCAGCTCGTATTCGAGCTGCTTGATCTCCTCTTCGAGCCTTTTCATGATGTGTGCGGGCATGCAGCCTTCCTGGTGCGCTCGGACGGTACAAAAATCCTTACCCGTGCCGCGAGGCGCGCAAGTGGGGTCAAAAAGCCATTATAACGCGGGAAGGCTCGCTGCCGTAGTGCTCCCTCTAACGCCTCGCATCAAGGAAGCCCTGAAGAATCAGCACGGCGGCCACCTGGTCGATGATCTGCTTGCGCTCAGCGCGTCCTTGCTGGCCTCCGGGAACTCCGGCGGCGTCCAGATGACGGTGGGCCTCGGTGGTCGTAAGGCGCTCGTCCCAGAGACGAATCGGGACAGGTGCGATGGCTTCGGCCAGTTGCTCGGCAAAAGCCTGAGCCTTAGCCGCTTGGGGACTCTGATCCCCGGACATATACAAAGGATTCCCGACGACGATCTCGGCGACTTCATGTTTGCGGACGAGCCGGGCGACGGATTTGACATCGGCTCGAAGCGAAGTTCGATGCAGCGTCAGCAGCGGTTGCGCCGTGCATCCAAGCGCGTCGGAGAGCGCGATGCCGATGCGGCGGTCGCCGACGTCAAGTGCAAGAATGCGCGGCTGAACAGAGGACTCCATAGAATTGGGTGAAGGCTCTATGCCACTTTTTCAAACTGCTCGATCTGGATCGAGCCTTCGGGAAACTCGGCAGTAATCTTCAGCTCGCCTCCCATGGCCTTGATGTAACTGCGCAGCGTCGAGACGTACATATCCGTGCGCTTCTCCATCATGGAGACAGCGCCCTGATTAATCCTGAGCAACTGGGCGAGGTTGGTCTGCGTCAACTCCCGAGCCTCTCTGAGCTGGTGCAGGGTCATCACCTGAGCGGCCTCCTGCACCTCCTTGCGGATACGCTCCTCAACCTCCGGAGCAAACTTTCCACGAATGTCGCTCCACTTCTTAGCCATGATCTTCTCCTATCTCGGTAAGATGCAATGCATAAATCGCCTCCGCGCGGCGAATTGCTTCTATATACCAGTTATTATTTCCAGTCTTATCGCCTCCAAGGATCAAATAGGCTCTGCGCCTTGGATCGAAGGCAAATAGAACTCGATACGGACGGCCCTCATGCTGAATGCGAAGCTCTTTCATGTTGAGATAGCGTGAACCCGTGAGCGTGTCGGCATAGGGCCGCGCCAGCAATGGACCATGTTCTGCGAGCATATCGACGGCAGTAGCAACGCTCGTGCGCTCGGATTCGTTGAGCGCCGTGTACCATTGGCCAAATTCGTCGCTAACCTCTACATCCCACATACAGCTTAAAGATAACTCGCAGGTGATATCACGTCAAGGTGATATGCAGTAGTTGGCCACACCATAGAAGGTGGGAAACCACTCTTATTTCAGCGTCTCGACGGGAACATTCGCGGGGATGTCCAGCGTAAACTGGTCGTCGTCCATGTGCTCGTTCAGGATCAGTCTGGTGATGGTCACCGTCAGGCTGAAGCCGTCCTTGGGCCGCTCGATCCTGATGTCGGTGGGGAAGGGAATCTCACCGTACATCTGGTAGTTGCTGTAATAGGCTTTGGTGACCACCTTGCCGTCTTGGTCGTAGATGTCCTGCTGATACGGCCACAGGTTACTCGAATCGATGTGAATCACGCGAACCGTGCGCGCGATCTGCCCTTCAGGCTTCTCCAGAATCTGCAGCGCATAGGCCGGTTCCAGGACTTGATCCGGCTTCTTCTTGCCACGGTCCACGATGCGGGTGTCGGTGGTCATGGTGATGATCTGGTTCTTCTCCGGCCCCTGGATGAACATGGAGTCGAAGAACATATCAGGACGCAGATTGTAGAGGCTGTTTTCCGAGCGGGTCGTACTGCTGTTTGGTCCAACAATGGCTTTGTTGTAGTAGCTGATAAGCAGCTTAAAGTTCTCTCCATCGCTGACCATGTCGAAGGCCTCGCTTCTGACCACCGGTATCTTCCCGATCACGCGCAGATGCTCCGGCTTGCGCATCAGGATAAAGCCATCGAGGCTAAGCGAACGGGTCTCCTTGCCCGTCAGTGGGCCTCCGGTGATGCGGGACATGGCAACGGAGGCGTTAAACGTGTCGATGCCCTCGTAGCGCTTGGCCAGTTGCAGCGCCAGGGTGTCCAGCGAGGCGCTCATCACGATATCGGGCCGGCGGGCCTTGGGAATGATGCGGGTATGGGTGAGGCATCCGGTCAACGCCGGAGCCATCGCTATCAGCCCGGCAGCCAACCCCTGTTTGATCTTCCTATGCACGAAGATTCAGTATATCGTCTCCGCCCGCTCGCAGCTAGCGCCGGAACGCCTTGCGGTACTCGGCCACGTTGCGGTTGTGCTCCTCGATGGTTGCGGCAAAGCGGCTGTGACCGGCGGCGTCGCTCACAAAAAAGAGGTAATCGGTCTGCGCAGGAGCCAGCGCGGCCCGCAGCGCCGCCGCTCCCGGATTGCTGATAGGGCCAGGAGGAAGTCCCGCGTGTACATAAGTGTTGTAAGGCGAATCCGCCTTGAGGTCCGAGGCGTAGATGGTTCCGCGCCATCGGTTCTCCAGCATGGCGGCGTAGATGACGGAGGGATCGGTCGCCAGCGGCATTCGTCTGGCCAGCCGGTTCTCGAAGACTCCGGCCACCAGCGGACGCTCGGCATCGCTGCGGACCTCCTTCTCGATCAGCGAAGCCATCGTCACCACGCGGAAGACATCGCCCTCGATGCCCATCTGCGAGGCGACCTGGCGAAACCGCTTCACCATGGTGCGCAGAATCTGTTCGGAGCTGGTTTGATGCGGGAACCGGTACGTGTCTGGAAACAGAAAGCCTTCGAGCGAGGCCGGCGTGGTTCCGGCAGTCCAGTCGGCGATCAGCTCCGTGTGCAGGCGGGCAGCGGCGAGAAAGTCATCTCTTTTGCCCAGTCCGGCGTTTTCGACTGCCTGGGCGATGTCGAAGATGTTGTAGCCCTCGGGGATGGTCAGGCTCACAGTGTAAACATCGCCGCGCGCGATGCGATTGAAGACCTCGGTCATGGGTGCGGGGTGATCGAATCTGTATTCGCCTGCCTTAAGATTGCGATCGCCGCGCGCGATCGACCACACCTGGAGCAGCGCAAAGCCGTAGCGGCTGCGGATGACGCCCTTCTGCTCCAGCATGGTTCCGATGGCGAAGCTGCCGGTATGTTGAGGTATATCGATGAAGGTCTCGGCCTGAGGACCGAAGGGGGTGCGCAGCAGCCAGAGAGCGGCTGCCGCGAGCAAAACCAGACACGCAACCAGAGTTGCAAAGAATTTCAAGCTACCCCCGTAAAGCCAGTTCATCTCTGGCTGTTTTCTATTGTAGAGGGCTTGCAGAGCATGACGTATTGCGTCATATGTCAAGCGTCATTGGATCTCGCGTTCCACGCGGACCAGGTTCTCCGGCAGTACGAGAACCACGCCGTGGCGTTGACTGTCCAGCGTAGCCACAACGTAGAAGGAGAGAGTCAGCGAGAAGGGAAGCAGGAAACGAAGCACGATGCCCCTCGACCCCCGTCCGGCAAAGCCGATCAGTCCGCAGCAGAGAATGGCCAGCGCGAAGAGCACGGCCCAGACCGCGCCGGGAATGCGGTCGAGGGCCGCAGCCTGCGAGTAGCCGGGACGGCTGAGGACCGCATTCATGCCGGCGAGCACCTGTCCCATGACCGGCGTCTGGCTGGCCTTGGCGTTGCGCGCGACGATGGGCCACACCTGGGCCTCCAGTTGGCGCCGCTGCAAACGGATCGAGGCCAGCTCGTCGCGGTCGTTATTCTCGTAGTACAGGATGCGCAGGCGGACATACTGCCGCAGCAGGCCGCGCACCTGAGCGGCATCGGCCTCGGGCAGCATGTCGGCCAGGGCGTACTCGCTGGAGATAGCGCTGGCTTCCTCTTCCTCGCAGGCCTTGCGCACGTCGTAGCGCTTCATGGCAGCCGAGAAGCTGAAGCCCAGCAGCAGGGCCAGAATGGTGAGACCTGTTCCCGTGATCTGCGCCACATGTCTTCGCTCCTCGTCTTTGAGCGGACGTAGGCGCGTGCCGATCCGTGCGCCCAGGTTCTCGGCGGCCAGAAACGCAATCAGCGCGATTCCGGCGATGACGAACTCATAATCAGCCAGCCGTTCCATAATTGAGGTTACAATCAGCCTACCCCAGTTCTTTCAGGAATGAAAAACTACTTCTACTACTTTACGGAGATCGAAGAGCGGTTCCAGCAGCGGCGCGGCTCGCTGTTGATGCTCTCCTCGCTGGACTGGGCGCTGATCGAGACCTGGCGCGAGGCGTCGGTTCCGCTCGAAGCCGTGCTGCGCGGAATCGACAACGCCTTCGACCGCTACGACGCGCGGGCACGGCGCTCGGCGGGCCGCGCCCGCAAGGTCAACGGGCTGGCATGGTGCGCGCAGAGCGTGATGGAGGCAGCGGAACAGGCAATGGAAGCTGCCGTCGGGACTGCGCCAGCCGCGCGGGAAGACACCGGCTTCGAAGCGGCTCGCATCGAACGCTACCTCGTGGAGAACGCCGCCGCCATCGAATCGGCTTGTCTCCCGCCGCCTGCCGATCGAACCGCTGCTGACGTTGCTGGACGGCTGCGAGCGCTGGCCGCCGGGCTTGCTGCCGAACCGGTTGCGCTCGAAGAGCTGGACCGCACCCTGACCGTGCTCGAAGAGAAGCTGCTTGCCGCGCTGATCGCCTCGACTCCGGACGCGGAACTGGAGGCGCTGCGCGAACAGGCGGCGCGCGATCTGGCTCCGTATCGAGGAAAGATGCAGGCCGTGCAAATCAAGCAGGTCACGACGCAGTTTCTGCAAAAGCGCCTGTTCGAGGAACAAAAGCTGCCCCGTCTCAGCCTGTTCTATATGGGTCTGGAGTAAGCTCCTTTTAGAATGGATAGAATTTAGCCTACCTGGAAGCGCTTCTCGTTTCAGTAGTGCAAGAAATGTGTATTTGTAACCGATGAAGTTCCTTATAGAAAAAATCGTTTACGGAGGCAGCGGTCTGGCGCGTTCGAGCGGCGGTACGGCCGTTTTCGTGCCTTTGACGCTTCCGGGAGAGATGGTCGAAGCAGGCGAAATCACTGCTAACTCCGCTCACCACGAGGCAGAGCTGGTGCATGTGATCGATCCATCTCCCGCGCGGGTCACGCCGAGGTGCGCACACTTCGGCACATGCGGCGGATGCAGCTATCAGCACGCGCGTTACGAGGAACAACTGGCGCTGAAGCAGCGCATTCTGCGTGAATCTCTCGAACGTGCCGGGCTGACCGCATTGCCCGATATTGTTGCTCATGCTGCTGAGCCGTGGGGTTATCGCAATCGAATCCGGCTGCGAATTGCGGAGGCGGACGGCTCCCTGCGCGTGGGATATCTCGCGCGGGGATCGAACGCATTCCTGCCTGTAAAAGAGTGCCCGATTGCAGCGCCGCTGGCGTGGCGCGCTGCCGAGGCTCTGCTCACGCTCGGTGGCGAATCTGCCCGGTGGCTGCGGGCTGCGACAGAGGTAGAGTTCTTCACCAACGCCGAAGAGACCGCGCTTCAGATGACTGTCTTTGTCAGCCGCGAACCCGCAAAGGGGTTTGTGAATCTCTGTGAAGAATTACGCAGCATCATCCCCGAACTCGCGGGAGCAGGCGTACAGGTGCAAGAGAGCGCAGGCCGTAATC
>WQYS01000164.1 GCA_009781125.1 Acidobacteriaceae bacterium
AACCATTGAGGAATTGATCGAATTCTCAAAAACGACACTCGCCAACATTTCAGAGGCTTGGAATCAGGCTGACGTGGACGGGAAGCAAAGAGTTCAAAATATCCTGTTTCCAGAGGGTTTAAAATACCATCCAGAAAAAGGAATTTTGAACGCAAACAACGATTGTCTTTTCAACCAGTTAGAGGGCGTGCTAGGTGGAAAACTGAATCTGGTGCGCCCGGAGCGATTCGAACGCCCGACCTACTGGTTCGTAGCCAGTTGCTCTATCCAGCTGAGCTACGGGCGCACTTCTTTGTTGTACTACTGCCTCATCTCGAACGCCCGATTGCTGGTTCGTAGGTCGCCACGGCGACCTCTATCCAGCTGAGCTACGGGCGCACTTTGCGTTGAAGCAACAAGTCTTAAGATACTAGACTGCCGACCGATGAGCAACCCCGCACGTGCCGTCCGCGTGGACCGAGAACGCGCACCAGCGGTATCGGCTGCGATACCGTCCCAATTCGCGCGCAGCATAACGACTGAAATACATCATCTTATGACAAAAGTGAGGTAATCTTTTAAGCCGGACATGCCTTTGACGACGAAGAAAACATCCACAGCCGCCATGCGTACCCGTCGCCGCACTGCCGGACGGGTTCCTGAGCCGTTCGAGGCCTTGTACTTCAGCCGCGACGACTCCTGGATGAAGTTCAACGAGCGCGTGCTGGAAGAGGCCGATGACGCCTCCAACCCTCTTCTGGAGCGGGTAAAGTTCCTCGCCATCACGGCCAGCAACCTCGACGAGTTCATCGAGATTCGCGTGGCCGGCATCCTGCAACGCATCGAGGACGGATACCATACCCCCCAGCCTGTAGATGAGGGAGGCCTGACTCCGCAAGAGCGGCTGGAGCTGCTCAAGGGACATCTAGCGCGCTTCGTCGAGGCTCAGTACCTGTGCTGGAACCAGAGGTTGCAGCCCGCGCTGCTCGCGGAAAAAATCCGCGTGCTGTCCTGGCGCAAGCTGAGCGATGCGGCCCGCGAGCGGGCGCTGGAGTTCTACGCTGCCGAAGTCGACCCTCTGCTGACGCCCATCACCATCGACCCGTCGCAGCCGTTTCCGCACGTGCTCAACAAGGCTCTGTGCCTGGCGCTGCTGCTGAAGCGAAAGCATCGGACCAACCACAACTCGAACGGCAGGCTGGCTCCCGCAGCGCTCGGTGTCGTGACCGTCCCGCGCGCTCTGCCCCGGCTGATCGCTCTGCCCAGCGACGACGGCTGGAGCGACTTCATCATGCTGCACGAACTGATCGAATCGCAGGCGGAAAAAATGTTTCGCGGCTACGAGGTGCTCACCTGCGCTCCCTTCCGCGTCACGCGCAACAGCAACCTGTACATGCAGGAGGAGGAGTCGCGCTCGGTGCTCGAAACCGTGCGCTCGGAGCTTTATGACCGCAGGCGCGGCGATGCCGTCCGGCTGGAGATCGAGGCCTCAGCGACCGAAGAGATCACCGAGCGGCTGCGCACCAACTTTGAACTGGAGCCGTGGCAGGTGTTTCGCGTCGATGGCCCGGTGAACCTGTCGCGGCTGATGAATCTCTACGGCGAGGCGAAGCGAACCGAACTGAAGTTTCCCGCCTTCAGAGGCAGGCAGTTCCGGCTGAGTCCGAAGTCGGCGGACATCTTTGAAGAGCTGCGCAAGCGGGACGTGCTGCTGCATCATCCGTTTGACAGCTACAGCACGGTGGAAGGCCTGATCGAGGCCGGAGCGCGCGACCCCAGCGTGATCTCGATGAAGCAGACGCTCTATCGCACCAGCAAGGACTCGCCCATCTTTCGCGCTTTGATCGAGGCGGGCGAGAGCAAGGACGTTACCGTGGTGGTCGAGCTGATGGCGCGCTTCGACGAGGACTCGAACATCCGCTGGGCGCGCGAACTGGAAGAGGCTGGCGTAGGCGTCTTTCACGGCATCTTCGGCTTCAAGACGCACTGCAAGCTGGCCCTGCTGACGCGCCGCGATTCCGATGGCGTCACGCGCCAGTATGCGCATCTGGGCACGGGCAACTATAACCCTGTGACCGCGCGCCTGTACACGGACATCAGCCTGCTGACCTCGCGTCCCGAGGTGACCGCCGCCGTGCAGAAGGTCTTCCACTACCTGACGGCGGAGACGGAGGCAGAGACCTATAAGCCTCTCTTCGTGGCTCCGTTGACGCTGGAGCGCGAGATGGTCGCGCTGATCGACCGCGAAGCGGCCCACGCAAAGGCGGGCAAGCCCGCGCGAATCATCGCCAAGATGAACGGCCTGATGGACCAGAAGGTCATTGAAGCACTCTATGCCGCGTCGCGTGCAGGCGCGGAGATCGACCTGATCGTCCGGGGCATCTGCTCGCTGCGCCCAGGAGTCAAGGGGCTGAGCGAGCGCATCCGCGTGCGCAGCATTGTGGGCAGATTCCTTGAGCACAGCCGCATCTTCTCGTTCGCCAACGGAGGGAACGAAGAGATCTTCTCGGGCAGCGCCGACTGGATGACGCGCAATCTCGTCGAGCGATGCGAGACGGTGTTTCCGATAACGGCACCTGAACTAAAGCAGCGGCTGCGCGAGGAGATTCTCGCAGCGTATCTTGCCGACAATACCAAGGCGAGAGTCTTGCAGCCAAACGGAGAGTACCTGCGTCCGCCGCAGACGGGCGAACCCTTCAGCGCCCAGGAATACCTGATGCGCGTCGCCAACGGAAGCGACGAGAAGGTTCCGCCCACAGTCTGCTGTGCGTGATACCTGACGATGTGTCTTAGTGGTGATTCGGGACGGGAGCAGCCATGGGCTTATTGAGCGCAATCTCCTGCCCCTGCTGCATTCTGCTCCAGGTATCGCTGCTGACGCGGCCAATGACCTCCAGCTTTACCGAAGCAACGCCTTCCTGCAGAATGCCGAGCCTCCTCGCCGCCGCGGACGAAAGATCGATGATGCGTCCCTTGGACAGAAAGCCCCGGTCATTGATCCGGACCGTCACGGACTTCATCGTATGCAGATCGGTCACCTTTACCAGGGTTCCGAAGGGAAGAGTGTTGTTACATGCGGTCAGAAGGTTTTCGTCGAAGATCTCGCCGGACGTCGTGGGGCGGCCTTGAAACGTTCCGCCATACCACGTGGCCATTCCGCGCAGCGTCTTCGTAATCCGCGGAGCCTTGCTCGCGCTACTCGCTGCTGATTGAGACAAAACGGGTTCTGGCGCCATCGGCGGCTCCACGGCAGCAGGAGAAACCACTACCGCTGAAGACGGCTGCGCTATTGGAAACACTGCTCGCATCGAGCGCGCGACCACGCCTGAGACCGCGCCCAGCGACAAGCCGGTTGCAATCAATGACCCGGAGACGGCAACTCCAAGAATCCAGCGCCAGGATGGGGTTGCCGACAAGACACCCGCATCGCCCGCCGGTTCGGGGGCAAGCGCAGGGGTCGCGGAAGGCCAGAAAATATCATCCAGGTTGTATGCGGATTCGAGAGAGGCGCGCAAGGCGCCTCCAGAGAGAGCGGAGCTGTTTCCTGAGTAATTCGTAATCAAACGGATACCTGCAAAACGAAGACCTTATGGAGCATAAATGAATCAGCGGACATGCACGATTTTCTAAAACACATGCGTGTTTCGGTGACGGCAGGCTCTTTGCGGTCAACGGCCATTGCTGGCGCTGACTCTGCTGCTTAGCTCCCCTATCTTCTTCGTTTTCTTTCTTGTGGTTTGTGTATCTCTTCTGGCGTCTCAACGGCACTCGCCGCGGCCAGATGGTTGTTAGGTTGATCGCCAAATCTTTCTGGCGAAGTCCGGACTCGTCTATCTATATCCTTCTCTTGCGGCCACCACCGGTCTCCTGACCGGCAGGAGTTGGATGCGCCGGAAGGATCGAACGAGTCGTAATCCTCTTACTATTTTATCGCTTTTGCGCAGTTCTGGCCGGCCCGTTGGATATAAATTGTTGTTGATTTTTTTTCAAGGAGCCGACGGTGTGACTCTGGATTCTCAGCCTTTGCCTATGTGTTTTCAGTAACTTATGTGTACATCTGCTCTCTCCCGCAAGGACACCGGTCAGAACACAAGTCATATACGTTACACTGAGGCATATCCGAGCTGTGCAAATCAGTGCGGTTCTAATGCAAACGTGAGAGCGCCGGGTGCTTTTCCCTACTGTTGAGTATGCAATTTTCTTTCTAGCCGTACTGGCGATTGCCTGGAGCCTCTATCGCATCCAGTGGGCGCATAAAGGCTTTCTGCTGACCGCCAGCTATATCTTCTACGGCTTCTGGAACTGGGCTTACGTTCCGCTGCTCTTCGGCGTCTCGCTTGCGGGATGGTTCGCCGCCCATCGCATCCAACGCGCAGAGACGGCCTCGGGCAAAAAAAGGTGGCTGGCGGCAGGCATAGTTGTTTGTCTCGCCACGCTGTGTTATTTCAAGTACATAGCCTTTTTGCTGACGACGCTTCTGGCCGCATGGGGACACGTTGCCAGGCCGCCACGCATCTCCATCGTCTCTCCTCTTTTGCCGCTGGGCATCTCGTTCTTTACCTTTCACGCCATCTCCCTGATGATGGATTGCTATCGCAACAAGGTGCGCGACCAGGTGCATCTGGCGGACGCGCTGCTCTACGTGGCTTTCTTTCCGCAGCTTATTGCGGGTCCAATCCTGCGGGCATCGAAGTTCCTGCCGCAACTGGCCGTTCGCCGCAATCCTGACCGCATTCGCGTGAACCGCGCCTTGCTGCTGATCGCCAGCGGCCTGTTTAAGAAGGTCATCCTCTCGAACATGCTGGCCACGCGGCTGGTGGAGCCGGTCTTTGCGGTTCCGCAAAGCTACGGCGGATGGGACACGCTGCTCGCCGTCTACGGCTATGCCGCGCAGATCTACTGCGACTTCTCCGGATATACCGACATCGCCACCGGCTGCGCTCTGCTGCTTGGCTACCGTTTTCCGCGCAACTTCGATGCGCCCTACACGTCGCTCGATCCGCAGGAGTTCTGGCGGCGCTGGCACATCTCGCTCTCGACGTGGCTGCGCGACTATCTCTACATTCCGCTGGGCGGCTCGCGCAAGGGCAGCGCCCGCACCTATGTCAACCTGATGCTGACCATGCTGCTGGGCGGCCTATGGCATGGAGCGGCATGGACCTTCGTGGCCTGGGGAGCGCTGCACGGATTCTATCTGGTGACGCATCGGCTCTGGTCGCGGATTGCCTGGGAGCCGCTGGCGCGCTTTCGCCGCACGAAGCTCTGGCGATGGGCCTCCTGTATTCTGCTCTTCCACGCTGTCTGCGCGGGATGGATCTTCTTTCGCGCCTCGTCGTTTGAACTGGCCTTTGCCATCTTTCGCCGCTTCGCCGCTGGAGGAGCGGCAACGCTGGCCTCAGGGCCTGTCGTCCTCGTGCTGGTTTTAGGACTGGCCAGCCAGTTTGCTCCCACGCGGTGGCGCAATGCCTTTGAGGTCGAACTGGGCCGCTGGCCCGCTTTCGCGCGCGGCGCGGCCTTTGCCGTGGCTGTCGCCGCCATTGAAATCCTGGGGCCTTCCGGTGTGGCTCCCTTTATCTACTTCCAGTTTTAGCAGTGAGTTAGCGCCTTGCGACAGAGATCCGTTGTTCATTCAATCCGGCAGCTTGCACTGGTCATGGCGGGGTTCCTTGTCACCATCGTCCTGATCGAGTCCGATGGACTTGCAAGCTGGGCCGCGCATCTTGAACTTGGCCCTCTGCGAACCGTGGCCGTACCGGTAACGGCGGTAATCCACAAAGCTGCCGGGCGCTTCAATCCGGCTGCCGCCGCTCGCCAGCGCGCGCTGGAAAACCTGGCCCGCGTCGGCTGGAGCGACGATCAGGCTCTGGTGGCCGCAGTTTCTGTCCCGTCCAACCCAACTGCCACGGTTTCAACGCTGACGGCGACGCCCAGCCTTGCGGTGCCTGCGCCGCCTTCGGC
>WQYS01000165.1 GCA_009781125.1 Acidobacteriaceae bacterium
ATCCGTCTCCACGCCATGTCGCTGATGTGCAGCAGTCCATCGATGCCGCCGAGATCGACGAAAGCGCCATAGCTGGTGAGGCTGCGCACCGTGCCGCTAACGATGTCTCCGGGGCGTATCTCCGAATACCGCTTCTGCAACTGCTCGCGCGCTGCGGCCTCAAGAATGGCGCGGCGGTCAACAACTACATCCTCGTCGGCCACATCCAGCTTGACGATGCGGCAGGTGATCTCCTGCCCTACGAGCTGCTCCAGCTCCGCCGCATCGCGGGTGCCGCTGCGCGAGGCTGGCATGAAGGCGCGCACGCCCAGGTCAACAGAGACGCCGCCTTTGATCACAGCCGTAACCGTCCCCACGACTGCGGACTGCTCGGCAAATGCCTTCTCCAGAGACGCCCAATCAACAGGCTGCACCACCTTCGCCAACGAGAGCGCGTAGTAACGGTCCTCGGTACGGCCTTTTATCGACACAGAAAGTCTGTCGCCCGGCGAGACGCTCTCCGCGTTATCTTTGAACTCAGTTCTCGGCAATGCGCCCTCGAACTTGCGGCCAATATCGACGAACACGAGGTCGGCAGAGATCGACACCACCACACCTTCGAGCTGCGCGGACTCAGACTTTGAGCGTGCGGCGTTCTGCTTCTCGAACTGCGAGAGAAGAGAGCCGAAGGACTCCATAGACTCCGGAGAGCTCTCCGAGGTTTGGGAAGAGGCGTCGAGGGGTTGCAGGTGATCCTGGGTTTCGGGGTTTTCCATAGCGATTGTTATCTATTTTAGACGCAGAGACGGCGGAACGCAGGATGTCCTGCGCCAGGTTACTCGGTTCTGGCGCTATGAAAAAGCTGCGGATAGCTATCTGAAATAAGAAGGAAGGGTGGAGCCGACGAACGGACTTGAACCGTTGACCTGCTGATTACGAATCAGCTGCTCTACCAACTGAGCTACGTCGGCGCTCTGTTCATTCTAGCGGTTGCGGCATAAGCTGACAACTAGTCCCCGAAGCGGAAATGAATGCTGAATCGCACTTGAAACGGTTCCACGGGGTGGAAAACGTCCGTGAATGCCGATGCGGATGTGGGCGTTATTCGAGACTCATAGGCATAGTCGATGTCGTGATCGCGGCGGTTCAGCATGTTCAGGAACTCGGCTGAAACGCCCCACGTCTTATTAATCTGATAATCGACCCCTCCGTTGACCAGCGCTGTCGCCCGGGAGCGGAAGATTCCGTCGGAGGTCAGATCGCGCGGACCAAAGTAGCGCAGGCGCAGACTTCCCGAAAAACCTTTAAGGTCGTGCAGCGTGGCGCCCGAGGCAATCACAAGCCCAACCGCTTCAGGCACGCGCCTGCCGCCTGGACTGTCCGGCGCGGCATCGTCTCCGTCAATCTCGGCAAACAGGGCCTTGGAGTTCGCCATGTCAAAATCAAAGGCCAGATGTTGCAGCGGAGTGTAGAAGTTCGCCCACTCGATGCCGTAGCGGTCGCTCGGCTGCCGCGAAGCGACCGTGCCTCCGGTGTCGCCATCCTGCTGCAGCTCGGAGGCGCTGTGCAGATACCAGAGCGAAACCGTGCTTTGCAGATGCGAAACCGCCAGCGTGCGCATGCCAACCTCCGCGCCCTTGGTTGGGATCAGCGCAGGAATCGGCGTAGCAGGCGTATTGGGGTAAGGATTGTTTGCCGAAACCGGTTCGACCGTCTGCGTCGCGCCGCGCGCGTCGTTGCTGTGAAAGCTGAATCCGCCCTGCACGTAGAATTCGGTGCTGGACCACGGGCCGAAGATCAAGCTCAGCCTGGGACTTGGCAAAGCCTTGGTGGCCGTTCCGCAGTTGGCCGCCGTAATCAGGCTGGTGACGCCGAAGTGCTGCACGTCGCCACGCAGAGCCGCGACGGTACGGAATCTCGCCGCCCACTGAGTTTTGTTCTCGACATAGACGCCCACCTGCGTGGCCGTAAAGCGATCCTCCTGCGTGGCCGCGGGCAGAGTGTTGCCGGTGGAGAGATCGGTTTTGTCCACGCGCGCGCGATCTTCCGTCTGGTAAAGACCGTTGTGAATCCAGTCGTTGCGGAACTGCAATCCGAAGGTGTTTTCCATCCTGCGGCCAAGCCATTGGCTGAAGATCGTGTGGCGCGCGTCCACGCCGCTTGCCCAGCGCCTGTCCTTCTGTTCGAACTGATCGCCGCGATTGGGGTCGGTCAGAAAGTAAGTGTAGTTTGAAAAAAGATCAAGATCGTAATAGAACCCGTAGGCCCTGAGACTGTTCAGCGAATTCACGCTCAGGCGATGCCATTCCGCCTGCAAGCTGTAACGCTGAGAGTTGCCGCCACCAGCCGGATCCAGAGTTCCATAGAAACCCACCAGAGGCACGGCGTTGCTTGCGATCTGATCGCTTGAGTTCCATCTCCCGTGATAGCCGCGAGCCGTGGCGCTGAAGCCGTGGCCGTCTCCGCCATGGCTGTAGGTCAGCAGGCCGTTGAACTTGTAATAGTTGTCCGGGTGCTCCCATGGACCGTCGTCATGGTACGCCTCTCCGCCGTACAGCAAGGCGCCTGCGCCGAGTTTTCGCGATGCTCCGAAGACAGTCCGCCCGAATCCATACATGCCGCCTTCGACAGTAAAGAAGTTATGGGGCAATGTCTTGAAAAACACCACGCTGGCCGACCCTGCCGAACCGTAGTTACCGACATCCGCCGAATACGGGCCTTTCTGGAAGTCCACCCGCTCTACGAACTCCGGCATGACGGTGTTCATGTCCGCGTATCCCTCGCCGTGCGCGTGCGACGGCAGGTTCAGCGGCATGCCGTCGAGGAAGATGGCGAAGTCCGTGCCGTGGTCGAGATTGAAACCGCGAAGAAAGATTTGATTGGCCTTTCCGCCGCCAGCGTGCTGCGTGATGATGACGCCGGGGACCGTCTCCAGCACCTCTCCGGAACGAAGAAGCGGACGGTCTTGAATCTCCGTTGCGCCCACCGTCCCCTGAGTAGCGGAGTTGGCGACTCCGATGAGGCTGTCCTCCCGGCCCTGCACCTCTACAGTGGTGTTTACGGGCCTCACGTTCAGAGCGATGCGCAGCGAAGATGGCGCTTCGGCGCTTCCTAAGGCAAGGGAGACTTCTTTGCTTTCAAAACCAGGACTGGACACTACGAGCAGGTAACTGCCCGCCGGGAGGCCGGTAAACGTGAAGGAGCCGCTCGCATCCGATTGTGCTGTTGTTTGCACTGCGCCGTTCGCGCTTCGGACCTGCACGGTAGCTCCGCCGATCACTGCGCCGGAGGTGTCAACGATAGTTCCTGCAACCTTCTGTTGCGCGCTCACAGCCGCGGCCAGGCATAGAAACACAAAGAAAACCGCAAGCAACCTGCTGGCCGCGGGCGCTTTGCGTTGTTCCATCTTCCATTTTCTAGAGAGTTCCACCAGAATTAATGTTCTCATTTGTAACACGAATACACAAATCGTATGCGTAAAAGTTTTAGATAAATCGTGCTACGAATCCGCCGAATATCGACGGTCTGTTCTTTAGAGATGCTTGCCGGTCGTGGTCATCACCAGCTTGCCGTGCTTGACGCCCTTGAGGCTGAGCATGTGATCGGCCATGTGCTTGACCTCACCTGCCGGGCCTTTCATGATTACGACCTCGAAACAGTTCTTCGCATCCAGATGGACGTGTGTTGCAGCCAATACGTTGCCATGATGGTGGTGCTGCGCCTCCGTAAGTTTGTGCGAGAGGTCCGGACGATGGTGATCGTAGATCATCGAAAGCGTCGCAACGACCTGTTTATTGCCGTTCACCTCTTCCGTCACCAGAGTGTTGCGAATGAGATCGCGCAGAGCCTCCGAGCGATTCTCATAACCCCGCTTCGCAATCAGCCTGTCGAACTTCTCCAGCAGGTCCTGCTCAATCGAAACGCCAGTTCTGACCAGTTCAGCCATTGCAATTCTCCTCGATGTGACTCATTTTACCGAAGGCTCCCGCTGCAACAACAAACCCGCCTCAAAAAGGCGGGTTTGCCGGCAATCTATGCAGCAGAACTATCTCACCCTGACGACCGGAGTCACTGAAAATCCCGGGCGCAGCTTGCGATCGCTGTTTTCCTTCTCCAGGTTGGTGAAGTCGATGCGCACGGGAATGCGCTGCACCACCTTCACGTAATTTCCCGTAGCATTCTCGGGCGGAAACAGCGAGAGACGCGAGCCGGTCGCGCCGCCGATCTGAGTCACCACACCTATGAACTTTTTCCCGTCCAGCGCATCGACCTTGATGGTAACGCTCTGGCCTTTGCGCATGCGATCAATCTGCGTCTCCTTGAAGTTCGCCGTCACCCAGAGATTGGTCACCGGAATGATCGTCAGCAGGTCCTGTCCGGCCATGAGATTCTGCCCCACCTGCACGTTCTTCTTGTTCACGATTCCGTCCACGGGAGCCTTGATCGTCGTATAGCTAAGGTTCAGCTTTGCCTGATCGACCATCGCCTGTGCCCGCTGCACGTCGGCCACGGCAGCCTCAGCGCGGGCCTCCTGCACCTGCACCTGGCCGGGCGCGTTCTTCACGGCCTGATCCGCCTGCGAGCGCACCATGTCCAGCCGGTGCTGAGCCTGACGAGCGGCCTCCTGCTGCGCCGTCAGTTGCGACTCCGCCTCAGCCACTGCTGCGCGGTTCGCGTCCGCCTGCGCTACGGCGGCGTCGAACTGCTGCTTCGAGATGACATCCTTCTCGACCAGCGGCTTGTAGCGCTCCACGTCGAGATTCGATTTAACCGCATTGGCCTTGGCCTGATCGACGCGCGCACGCGCCGCAGCGACCTGCTTCTGCGCCTGGGCCACGGCTGCCGTTGCGCCCTCCATGTCGGCTCCGGTAGCGGCGATGTTGGTATGAACATCGACGGTAGTGATGGGCACGTTCACGTGAGCCTGCACGGCAGCGGCCTTGGCAGCGGCTAGATTGGCCTGGGCCTGATCCAGAGCCACCTGATAGTCAGCCGGGTCGATCTCGGCAAGAATGTCACCGGCCTTGACCACCTGGTTGTCTTCCACCGAAACCTTGATGACATGGCCGTTGATGCGCGAGCTTACCTGATACAGATCGCCATCCACCTGCGCGTCGTCGGTGTCCTCAGTAAACGTCGAGTACCAGTAAAAGATGCCCGCGCCGATGGCCAGCACCGCGATCACTGCAATCACAATCCATCTGCGGCTGGGCTTCTTCTCTTCAGACTCTTCGATAGCCGGTTCGTTCTGTTGATACGTCTTCTCTGCTTGCTCTGGCAAAGTTATTTTCCTCCGAGATAATCCTTGTAACTGGTCTGCGCCACGCCGAGCGCGCGCGCCAGCGTCAGCTTCGCAATGTTGTGCTGGTAGAGCGCGCCGATGTAGCGGTCGTTGGCCATCTGCGTCTCCGACTGCGCCTGCGAGACCGCAAGATTGTCGCTGACTCCCGCCTTGAAGCGCTGCTGCGCCTCGCTCAATGCCTCCTGCGCCAGCTCTACATTCGAGCGGGCGGCCTCGACCAGCCTGGCCGCGGCCTGTATGTCCAGAATGCTGTTGCGAATGTCCTGATTGACCTGCTGCGCCTGGTCGCTCAGCCGCAGGCGAGCCGATTCCAACTGCGCGTCGGCTACCTGTATCTGGCCTTTGGTTTTGGCGATCTGCAGCAGAGGCATCGTAACCTGCCCCGTAGCCGTAAAGGTGCCGTGCGAGTGGTTGGGCGTCGTGCCCAGATCACCGTAGTCTCCGTTGAAGCTCAACACCGGATACTGATACGCCTTAGCCGAGGACCTCTGCGACTGCGCCGCCTTCACGGTCTCTTCGGATGCTTGCAAATCCTTGCGGCTCTTCAGAGCCTGCTCGAACGCGGCCTCGGGATCGACATCGTTGAAGGCGGCGTAAGGAACCTGGTCCGTCAGCCGGAACTCCTGATCGAGCGGCAGTCCGATGGTGCG
>WQYS01000166.1 GCA_009781125.1 Acidobacteriaceae bacterium
CCCCGCTCCTCGATCAGGTAGGCGATGCGGTGCGTAATGACGCGCGTCTTGCCGCTGCCGGCTCCGGCCAGCAGCAGCACCGGCCCATCGACCGTCGTGATCCCCTCCTGCTGCTGAGGATTCATGTTCTCTAACAGATGACTCAAGCGGCCCTGCTCCTTGATCCATTTTAGATGTGCGCGCGAATTCGTCCCGTCCACAAATGACCGGGTGCCCCATCCTGAGGTCGCCGCGGCGACCGAAGGGTGGGAAAGTAGGATGCCCAATCAACCATTTTCCCGAACAGTTGTGAGTTGAACAGTTAACTTTCCCACCCTTCGCTACGCTCAGGGCGGGGCACCCGGGCTTCCTCTGCTAGCTTTAATACTGTGATCCGAAATGTAACTGTATTCTGCGCCTCCGCCAGCGGACAGAACCCTCTTTACACGGAAGCGGCCTCTGCGCTCGGACGCGCCTTAGCCGAGCGCAAGATTGGCCTCGTCTATGGCGGCTCCAACATAGGCCTGATGCAGGCCCTCGCCGATGCAGCGCTCGCAGCCAAAGGCCGTGTCGTGGGCGTGATTCCGGAGATTCTGGTCAACCATGAAGTCGCTCATCGCGGCATCGACGAGCTGCACATCACCGACACCATGCACACGCGCAAGGCCATGATGGGCGAGAAGGCCGACGCCTTCATCGCGCTTCCGGGCGGATTCGGAACTCTCGAAGAATTATTTGAGGTGCTCGCCTGGCAGACGCTGAAGCTGCACTCGAAGCCGATCATTCTGCTCAACATCAACGGCTATTACGACCGTCTGCTCGCCTTCCTCGACCACACAGTCGCCGAGGGAATGCTCAAGCCAAAGAGCCGCGAAATCATCCTGGTCGCCTCTACCGTTGAAGAAGCCCTTACGCTTCTAGGTAGGCCAAGCCTTTAGGCTTGGCTTCTCATCAGCCACACCGAATTGGGCCTTTAGGCCCTGGGATATGCCCTCTTTCCAATTTAGAAGAGAGCATACCCCAGGGGTTAAAACCCCCGTTCTGAGGTTGAATTAAGAAGCCAAGCCTAAAGGCTTGGCCTACCTAGAAGCAAAACCGACTTGTTGAATTGGAGGAGATTACTTCAGCCTTTGGCTTTGCACGCCTCGCACTGGCAGACGCGGCGCAGGTAATCCCAGGAGTAGATTCCGCTCTCGTGGCCGTCGCTCCATTTGAACTTCATGGCGTACTTCCCTACCGGAGTCACCTCGACCGGATGCACTGGCGGCTCGTAGAGCGCCAGCAGCGGCTTCGGCTTCGCTTCGCCGGGCTTGCGGCCGCTTCCGGCTCGCTCCTCGACGCAGGTCGCGCACGGACACGCATGACGCAGCCACACGAAGCTCCACTGGCTGGCGTGGCCGTCCTTCCACTCCACAGCGACGCCGGAGCCATCCGACTTCATGACGCGCACCTTCTTGGGAGTCACCGCATCGGCAGGCAAAGGCTGCTCCTCCGCCGACTCGCGCCGTGCCTGTTCCTCGCTCATACACCGGATTCCTTCGTGGCTCATATTTATATTGTAGCGACAGGACGAAATCTGCTTTACCGTATGAAACATGGGAACAATCGCAACACAGCTTGGCCAGCTTGTTAACAAGACAGCCATCGTGACCGGAGCCAGCTCCGGCATTGGCCGCGCGACGGCGCTCGCGCTGGCCCGCCAGGGAGCGAACGTAGTCGTCACCGCGCGGCGCGAAGACCGGCTGCGCGCCTTGGTGAGCGAGATCGAGGAACTCGGCCCGGCAGCGGCGCTTCACGCGGGCGACGCCAGCGATGACGCCACCGCGCGCCAGACCATCGCGCTGGCCATCGCTGAGTTTGGCCGCATCGACATCCTCATCAACAACGCCGGAGCCGGAAACTACAAGAACCTCGTCGATACCACCGTCGAAGACTACGACGAGCTGATGGACGTGAACATGAAATCAGGTTTCCTGTTCACGCGCCACGCCGTGCCTGTGATGATGAAGCAGCAGAGCGGCACCATCCTCTTCATCTCGTCGGTAGCGGGATTACAAGGCGCTGCGGGCGAGAGCGTTTACTGCGCGGCAAAGTTCGCTCAGGTAGGCTTCGCGCAGTCGCTGGACGCCGAACTGCGCAAGCACAACATCAAGGTGGGAGTTCTCTGCCCAGGTGGAACCAAAACGGAGTTCGCCATCGGACGCGGCCGCAGCGAAGAATCCGTCCGCGATTCGCGCATGATGCAACCTGCCGAGGTCGCAGACGCCATTGTCTTCACCTGTCTGCTGCCGCCGAACGTGCGCATTCCGCAGATGACGGTGCGGCACATGGGCTAGTGCATTATCCAAGCAGATGTGCCCTTTTGAATTGTCATCCCGAACGGAGTGAGGGACCTGCTTTTACTTCTGGCGCCACAAACATCTACGATGCGGAGAAAAAAAGCAGGTTCCTCGTTTCACTCGGAATGACAATTCAGGAGGACATACCAATCTGGATATCGCTCTAATGTCCGTCAGATGTCCAGGTTCTTCACGTCGAGCGCGTTCTCTTCGATGAACTTCCTGCGGCTCTCGACGTCCTCGCCCATCAGCGTGGTGAAGATCTCCTCGCAGGCGGCGATGTCCTCCAGCTTGACCTGCAACAGCGTTCTGCGATCCGGGTCGAGCGTGGTCTCCCAGAGCTGCTCGGCGGTCATCTCGCCCAGCCCCTTGTAGCGCTGCACCTGATACTCTCTGCGGCCCTGCTCGATCACGTAGTCGAAGACCTCGCGCGGAGTCGCCTTCTCCACCGGGTCCTGCGAGGCGCGTGCGGATTTCTTCGCTGGCTTGGCCTCTGTTCCCTCTTCGGCGGACTCGGCCTCTTCGGCCTCCTCGGCTGCCGCAGCAGACTTTGAAGCCTTAGCCACGGTCTCGATCAGAAACGGCCCGGTAAGCTGCTCGCGAATCTGCGCGTGCTTGCTCAGCAACTGCCTGCTCTCCGGAGACGCGGCCAGCACGCGGTCAATGGTGCGCACCGCGCCCTGAGCGTCGGTGAAATCAACCGAATAAGTATGGTGCTCTTCATCCAGCTTGACCTCGCCGACATGCTTGAACTTATACGTCTTGGTCATCTCGATCAGCTTGGCGCGCATCGCCTCCAGCTTTTCCAGAGTCTCGAAGTCTGCCCGATGCGCAGGCTCCTTGCCCTCATGCGAGAACATCTCGGCAAACTCGCGTGTTACATCGGCGTTGCGCAGCCGCTTCTCCACCTTGTCGAAGCAGCCCAGATAGTCGTTCAACTGCGCCATGAACTTGGTCAGCGCCGGGCCTTCCAGCGTGGCTCCTCCCTCACCGTAGCGGATCACCATGCCGTCGGAGGCGCGCTTCATCATGACGTTGACGTACTCGCGGTCGTCCTTGATGTACTGCTCGAACTTGCCCTTCTTGATGCGGTACAGCGGCGGCTGCGCGATGTACACATGTCCGCGCTTGATAAGGTCCGTCATGTGCCGGAAGAAGAAGGTCAGCAGCAAGGTGCGGATGTGCGAACCGTCCACGTCGGCGTCAGTCATGAGGATGATCTTGCCGTAGCGCAGGCGGAGGGAGTCGAAGTCGTCCTTGCCGATGCCCGTGCCCAGCGCCGTAATCATGGCGCGAATCTCCTCGTGGCCCAGCATCTTGTCGTAGCGGGCCTTCTCGACGTTGAGAATCTTGCCCTTCAGCGGCAGAATGGCCTGAAACTTACGGTCGCGGCCCTGCTTGGCGGTGCCGCCGGCGCTCTCGCCCTCGACCAGGTACAGTTCGCAGCGCTCCGGCTGCTTTTCGGAGCAGTCGGCCAGCTTGCCCGGCAGGCCGCCGCCGTCGAGCGCTCCCTTGCGCCGCGTAAGGTCGCGGGCCTTGCGCGCAGCCTCACGCGCACGCGCCGCGTCGATAGCCTTGTTGATGATCCGCTTAGCAACCGGAGGATTCTGCTCCAGAAAGGCTCCCAGGCGCTCGTTCACGAAGGCCTGCACGGTTCCGGCGATGTCCGAGTTCAGCTTGCCCTTGGTCTGCCCTTCAAACTGCGGCTGGCTCAGCTTAACGCTGATGACAGCCACCAGCCCCTCGCGCACGTCGTCGCCACTCAGGTTCTCCTTCACGTCCTTGAAGAGCCCCATCTGCTGCCCGGCCCAGTTGATGGTGCGGGTCAGCGAGGCGCGGAAGCCCTGCAGATGCGTGCCGCCGTCCACCGTGTTGATGTTGTTGGCAAAGGTGAAGATGGTCTCCGAGTAAGAGTCGTTGTACTGCAGCGCGATCTCCATGGCCACGCCATCGCGCTCGGACTCCATGTAGATGGGCTTATCGTGCAGCACCTGCTTGCCCCGGTTGAGGTGCTTGATGAACTCGGCGATGCCACCGACGTACTTGAACTGCTGCTGCTTGCTGCCGCCAGTCTTGGGGTCGGTGACGCGCTCGTCGGTGAGATTGATCTCAAGGCCCTTGTTCAGGAAGGCCAGCTCGCGCAGCCGCTGCGCCAGCGTATCGTAGTTGAACTCGGTGACGGTGAAGATCGTCTTGTCGGGAAGGAAATGAATCTTTGTTCCCTGGCGTTTGCTCGTTCCACTCTTCTTCAACGGCGCAAGGGGATTGCCCTTGGAGTATTCCTGCGTCCAGGCATTGCCGTCGCGCCAGACCTCTACTTCGAACTCCTCGCTGAGCGCGTTCACGCAACTGACACCGACGCCGTGCAGGCCGCCGGAAACCTTGTAGTTGGAGGCATCGAACTTGCCTCCGGCGTGCAGCATGGTCATGACCACCTGCACGGCAGACATGGTCTTACCGTTGACGGTCTTGTCGTCGACCGGGATGCCGCGGCCATCGTCGATGACGGTAATCGAGTTATCGACATGGATGGTGACGTCAATACGCGAGGCGAATCCGGCCAGCGCCTCGTCGACCGAGTTGTCGACCACCTCGTAGACAAGGTGATGCAAACCCATCTCGCTGGTCGAGCCAATGTACATCGCTGGCCGCTTGCGCACGGCGGTCAGGCCTTCCAGAACCGTGATGTTCTCAGCCGAATAGCCGTTGCTGCCATTTTTTGCAGCATTCTCAGCGTTTTCAAGCTCCAAAAGCTCATTGCCTGTGGTGGCTGCGGTAGTCGCCATGTATCTCCTGACTGTATGTGCGGAAGACGTCCCCGGATCCTGCCGATTTCCTGTCTGTATCTGGTACTTGCCTTCGCATCAGATCTGCTGAAAAAGCCGCGTCAATCAAGCACTTCGCGCAGGTCAGGCCGGGAATTTCACTGCATCAAGTATATCATTGCGGAGGCTGAAAATGAGGCTCGATCCAGGTACCTCGCCGGGTTCACCAGAGTCTGAAATCAGGCCCGAAACAGCAAAGATTTCAGCCCCGCCAGAGCTGCATCTTTTCGCCTGCTAAATCCCTGAAAAAGTGTGCATTGACCTGAGAAGCCCCGGAACGATATACTCGCCAAGTAGAGCGGGAGTAGCTCAGTGGTAGAGTGCTACCTTGCCAAGGTAGATGTCGCGGGTTCGACCCCCGTCTCCCGCTCCAATCCTTTCAACAACTTAGGCCGTCGCCGCAGGATGTTATGCACGTACCTGCTGCGCCTCAAGGCGACCAGCATCGTCCACGCATGTACTAGAGCGTCCCGCAACCGATCAGGTTCAAATCCTGCTGTCATTTCGGGCTGCCTCAAACTGTTTCCGTAAACTCTTTTCTGTGGCCGGAACGTGGCCTTCTTCGATTAAATCTCCGTCTTGACTCAACATGCAGTAGTAACTCTTGTGGTCTCCCAGATCTAACTCTATGGTCTCTATGGTGATCGCTGGCCTTGCTCTTCAAATCTGGATAATTAAACCTGGAGTATATTAGATCAGCTGGCTACTTGAAGGCCCAGAGAACACACTGACAGCGTAGAGTCTGTA
>WQYS01000167.1 GCA_009781125.1 Acidobacteriaceae bacterium
GCGGCGGCGGACTCGCTCCCAGCGTGCAGTCCATCATCGCCGACACCTTCCCCATCGAGAAGCGCGGCCAGGCCTTCGCCATGATCGGCATGGCTGTCATTGTCGCGCCAGCCGTCGGCCCCACGCTCGGCGGCTGGATCACCGACAACTATAACTGGCATTGGATCTTCTTCATCAACATTCCAGTCGGCATTCTGTCGCTGTACCTGGTCAACCGCATGGTCGAAGACCCGCCACACCTGCTGAGCCGCCGCGTGCAGGCGCGCCGCACGCGCGTGGACTTTCTCGGTCTGGGCCTGATTACGCTGGGCGTCGGCTTCCTGGAAATGACTCTGGACAAAGGCCAGGAAAAAGACTGGTTCGCCGACCCCATGATCCGCATCGGAGCCATCGTCGCCGCCGTGACGCTGCTGATCTTCATCTTCTGGGAGTGGCGGCATGAGGATCCCATCGTCGATCTCAAGCTGCTTAAGAACCGAAACTTCGGCACGGCGGTCTTTTTGCAGCTCATCCTGGGCATGGTGCTCTTCGGCTCGACCGTGCTGATACCGCAGTATCTACAGGTGCTGCTCGGCTACACCGCCGAACGCGCCGGACTGGTGCTGTCGCCGGCGTCGCTGGTCATGATGGTGATGATGTTCGCCGCTGGACGCACGCTGGGCAAGATCGATCCGCGCCTGATGATCTGCATGGCCTACATCACCACCGCCGTCATGATGTTCAACCTCACGCGCCTCGATCTGACCACCAGCTACGGAACCGTCACGCTGTGGCGAGCGTTGCAGGTGGCAGCGCTGCCCTTTGCCTTCGTCCCCATCAGCACGCTGAACTATGTTGGCGTGCCGCTGACGAAGACCAATCAGATTTCGAGCCTCTCCAACTTCGCCCGCAACCTGGGCGGAAGCGCTGGAACCGCGCTGCTGACGACGTATCTGGCGCGGGCCTCGCAGTGGCACCAGACCAATCTCTCGGCCAATGTCGTGCCGGGCAGCGTTCAGTACCAGGAGTACATGGGCCGCATCACCGAGATGCTGGTGCGCGGAGGCATGAATGCCGCCACCGCCGCGCAGCTCGCCGTCGGCTACGCCTACAAGGAGATGATGCTGCAAGCGTCCATGCTCAGCTACAAGAACGCCTTCGCGATTCTTTCCGTGGTGATTCTGTGCCTGGCTCCGCTGCCCTTCGTCATGCGGCTGCCCAGCAGAACCGCCAAGCCAGACCCGGAGTCGCTTGGCGAATAGAGCCAGATTGCAGACGCAGAAGAGTTACTTGACGGTAAAGGTGATCGGCAACATCTGCACGAGCGAACCGGACTTAGCCGTTACAGTGACCATATAGGCACCCGGCTTAGCGTTGGTCTTTGTGGTGCCGCCGCCGCAGTTGGTAACGCAGCCCGGGCTGCTGCCTGAGCTGCCGCCGCCACATCCGTAGGCAGAGGCCGCAGCAACCGAGATCATCAAAGCAAGCAAAGCGCTCCAGCGGCGGCGGCGAGGCACGGCGAGCAGCAGTACGCAGGCCAGAGACGCGCCGGAGCCTGCGAGCATCCAGGGAGAGTGCCGCTCGTTGGCCGCGAAGTTGGTTCCCGTCGCCGGAGAGGTCTGAAATGCGTTGAGCACCAGCGAGACGCTCGGGGAGGAGCTTCCGTCGAGCTTCACCGTTGTGGAGGAAAGGCTGTAGCTCATGCCCGAGCCGGAGGTATTGATGCTTACCGACAAGGTCACGGTTCCGCTGAATCCGTTGGTCGAGGTGAAATTCAGCGGAATCGTCGTCGAGGAGCCCGCAGACGCGCTCGCGCTGGCGGTAGAGTTGGACGTGCTGAGATTGAAGTCCTGGCCACCGGTTCCGCCTCCCGTCTGAGAGCTCCACTTATTCACAAAGTTGAAGACATCGAGCGAACCCCAGCCTGTCGCCTGATCGTAGCCGTGAGTGGCGGTGTAGCCGATGCTTCCGGTGCCGCTGAGACAGTCTGTTGAGCCTGCCAGGCACTGGCTGGAGTTGTTTCCTGAGGTGATGTCATGGAAGGCGTCGCTGCTGCTGCTGGAGCTGGCCATCTTGTAGATAGCCGGATTGACGTTGCCGAGGCGGTCTCCGCCCAGATGCCACTCCAGCAGCGCCAGTACGCCCGCCATCACTGGAGCGCCGGCCGATGTCCCGCCAACCGTAGCGATATACCCCGTCGAGTTCCCGAAACTGTTATTGCTGCACCAGCCCTGAGGGCAGAACAGGTAGGGATCATGAAGGGCTGCAGCGTTGAAGGAGACATCCGGAACGTCGCGCGCGGAGTCGTCAGGAGTCAAGCCAACCTGCCACGATGGCTTGGAGAAGACGACGCTGGCTCCGCCTCCGCCAGAGCAGAGCAACGGCTTGCCGGTGCTATCCGTGCAGCCGGTCTCGTTCCAGACCGTCTCGGGAATATATCCATAAGCGGAGTACACGTAACTATTGATGGAGCTCCAATAGGCGTAGGAGCTGTTTCCCTCGTTGAACATGGTTCCGCCCACGCTGGTGACGGAGGGCGAGCTCGCCGGGAAGTTCACGACCAGCCCGGTCGTGGCGGGCGGATTATGGCTGCAGCCCGTCGCGCCGGAGTCGCCGGAGGCGGCAACGATCGTGATTCCCTGAGCGTTGGCCTGCTGCAGCGTCTGGTTTTCAGCCGTGATCCATGACTGGATCGCCGTGCCCGACACGTCCGGCGGGGCTTCGCACCCGCCATAGCTGATGGAGATAATGGGTGCTATGTTGTTCGTAACCGCATAGGTAAGCGCGTCCCAGACATCGGCACTCGTACTCGCGCCCACCGTCACGAATTTGATGGTGGAGGCGTAAGCGATGGCGCCCGACCACTCCACATCCAGCAGCGCCTCGCCGATATCGGGGGACACGACACCGGGCTTGTATCCCGTTGCCTGGACGATCACAAGCTGATTATTGTTGACGGTAAGTCCCGAGGCGCTGCGGAAGGCCCTGAAATCGTTGGGGTTGATGTCGGTCTGCCCCACAACGGCGATTGCTATGCCCGATCCTTCGTTATGAGTCACCGTCAGCGGGCCAACGTCGTAGATGTTGTAGAAATCCATGGGAGCGACAAAGTGGTTCCCCGTGGTCGAGGTAAGGTAGGGACGCAGGATCGAATGCGGCTTCATCTTGAAGTCGTTCAGCCCGCGAACGCCCGCGACCACGCTGGCGATCGCGTCCGGAAGCTCGGGATCGTTGACGTTGGCGAAGTGGGCCTCGCCGTCTTCGCTCATGTCATGGATGCTGACGCCGAAGGCCTCTTCCGCCTGGCCGATGGTTCCGCTGACAGAGATCGCGGTGGAACTGGGAGCGACATCGACAATCGCGAAGCCCTGACTGGTAAGCCAGGCGCTGATCTGGGCCAGGTCGCCACTCGCGAGCCCGTAGCGCTCGCCGAATTGCTGCGGCGTAAGCCACTGATGGTACAGCGGCGAGGTCGGGTTCTGCTGGTCGAGCAGAAGCTGGTCGAGGTCGGCCTGCTGCTCGGCTGTCCGGTTGAAGATCAGCGTAATCAGTTCAAGCTGGCGGCTGGCGGCAGCTTCGCCGAGGTCGGTTGCATGTCGCGCCCTCGTCGGGATGGTGTTCGCAACCCGGCTGCGGCTGGCGTTGCTGACAGGCGTGTTAATCCGGTTATGCCGCGCGGCGTGAACAGGATAGGTGAAAGCAGCAGCCAGGACGAGGGTCGAAAACAGAATTCTCAGCATGAAGAAGCTCCGCCTTTAAAGCAAAATCCAGATTGGTGTGCTCTTTTGAATTGTCATTCCGAGTGAAACGAGGAACCCGCTTTTTTTCTCTGCGCCGTAGATGTTTGTGGCGCCAGAAGCAAAAGCAGGTCCCTCGCTCCGTTCGGGATGACAATTCAAAAGGGTACAGCTACCAGAATAATGCTCAAGTAAACTGGGCATCGTCTGGTCTCCGCAACGACAGAGACAGAAAACACCGGCCCTGCTCAAATTGTGGCTTGATAACCGAACACAGAATAGCAGGATTTGTTACTACTTGATAGACGATTCGCTGCCGCCAGTGGCGAGCGCCTCCGCGATGGCTTTCTCGGCCAGCGGAGCCATGATGGCGTATCCCTTTGCCGTGGGGTGAACGCCGTCCTTGGCAAGCTCCGGGTCGAGTCCGCCCTGAGCGTTCGCCATGGCCGAGTAGTAATCGAGATACACGAGGTTCTCCCTCGTGCTGATCGCCCGCAGACGCGCGTTCAGTGACCGGATCGTCTCCGCCGGATGCATCGCAGGCTGCCAGGGGTACGCGGCGGCGGGAAGAATCGACGCCAGCACCACGCGGATTCCGTTGGCCTTGGCGATGGCGATCATCGATTCGAAGTTGTCCGCCGTCATCTCCGGAGTCGAAGGGCCGGTGTTGCCCGCGATGTCGTTGGTTCCGGCCAGAATCACCACCACGGCAGGCTTCAGATGCACAACATCCTGTTGGAAGCGCACCAGCATCTGCGGCGTGGTCTGGCCGGAGATGCCGCGATTGATATACGGCTTGCCGGGGAAGAACTCACCCACGGTGCGCCCCCAGGCATCGGTGATGGAGTCGCCAAAGAAGACCACGCGCCGCTCGCCCACAGCCGGAGCCGCCAGCACCGCATTCTCGGCGCGGTAGCGGTCAAGCTGCGCCCAGTCGTTCAACTTTGCCTCCATGGCGGCGATCTTCTTGCTCTGGTCCGCCTGGGTCTGTGGAGCCGGAGCCGTCTGTGCAAAGATTGTCCCCGTCCATAACGCCATTACCAAAAGCACACGCATCGCCGCACCTCTCCACGCCCAACCTTTGCTCCGAAGAGCCTTGTCCTGTTATATCTTGGCACAGCTATGCAGAATGGAATCTCTACACACATATTTCTTCCTCAGCGCCTTCACCCCGGCCTGCTCGATGCCATGCATCACAGCGGAGCCGCAACCATAGAGATATTCGCCGCGCGCCATCACTTCGACTACACGGACCGCGCCACGGTGCGCGAGATCGCCGCCTGGTTCCGCGACACGGGAGCGGGCGCAACGCTTCATGCGCCCATCTTTACACCCGAGGCCAGCGAGCGCTGGAGCCGCCACGTTCCGGCGACGCTTACGCTGATCTCCGCCAGCAAGGCCGAGCGCATCGAGGCCATGGACGAGGTGAAGCGAGCGCTGGAGACAGCCGAGCAGATTCCGCTCACGGCCATGACGCTCCACCTCGGCCTCAAAGACGACGCCTGGGACACGGCCGCGCTCGACCACTCGCTGACCGCCATCGAGCACATACAGGCCTTCGCGCATCCACTGGGCGTGCGCGTGCTGCTGGAGAACCTGCAAAACGAAGTGACCACGCCCGAGCACCTGCTGGAGATTCTGCACGCAGGACATTTCGCGAACGTGGGAGTCACACTCGATGTAGGCCACGCCTATCTGAGCGATACTGGCATCGACCACGCCTTCGAGCTGCTTCGTTCCCGCATCGGTGAACTGCATCTGCACGACAACCACGGCGTGCGGGACGAGCATCTCTGGCCGGGTGAGGGATCGATCGACTGTGCCAACCTCACAAGGCTTTTCGGAACGCTTCCCGTCGAGGTTCCCGGCATACTTGAGATCGCCCACGACCTCAACGAAACCGCCGACTCCGCCGCGAAGAAAGCCAGCGAAGCCTTCGACAAGCAGGCGCGTGCTGTCGAAGACTCTGCGATCAGGCGGTAAAGCAGTGTCCTGTAGTTATACCCCGTTGAATTGTCATCACCTCTTTTGAATTGTTTGAATGAAAAGTCGAGGAGGAGCGCGAGGTGATACAAAAAGCTGAACTCAGCCGAACTACTCAACGGTGAAGCTGATTCAGAGAAAACCTCGGAGGCTCCTCAGAGACGATA
>WQYS01000168.1 GCA_009781125.1 Acidobacteriaceae bacterium
CAGCGAGAGATCGAGCGCCAGCACGCGCTTGTCGGAGAGGAAGCTGGGCACCTCGCCGTCGGCGATTCGCTGCGCCAGGCCTTCGACGATGGCCGTCTTGCCGACGCCGGGTTCACCAATTAACACAGGGTTGTTTTTAGTCCGGCGGCAGAGAATCTGAACCACGCGGTCGAGTTCGGAGTCGCGTCCGACCAGCGGATCAAGCTGCTGATCCAGTGCAGACTGTGTAAGGTCGCGCGAAAACTCCGACAACATGCTCTGTTCGCCGCTGCGCTTGCTCTGCGTGGAGACGGGCTTCTCCTGCGTGGTGCGCTGCAACTCCTCACGGATCGACGGCAGACGCAGGCCGCGCTCCTGAAGGATTTCTGCGGCAAAACATTTTTCCTCGCGCAGCAGGCCCAGAAGAAGATGCTCGGTGCCGATGTGTTTGTGCGAGAGCCGCTCGGCCTCCTCGGCGGCATAGGCGAGCACGCGCTTGCACTCGTTCGAAAGCGGCAGGTCCACCGACGTGGAGACCTTCTCGCGGATCGTTGTGTGTCCTTCGATCTGCTTGCGGATCGACTCCACCGAGGCGTGCGAGCGCAGAAAGCGGTTCGTCAGCGCCTTGTCTTCGCGCAGCAGGCCCAAAAGCAGATGCTCGGTTTCAATGTAGGGTGATCCGAACTGGCTGGCCTCGTATCGGGCAAAGAAGATGACTCGTCGCGCTTTTTCCGTATAGCGTTCGAACATGAGCTCCCTTTCCAACCGGCGATGTCCGGGCGTACCGGACAGGCCTCTGATACCACCGTCTCCGCCTGGCTGATTTGCGCGAGACCCTTCAGGCTGCCTCCACTGCCGAAAGCGCCCAGTCCTTACTTAACAGTGTAGCCGCCTGCGCAACACCTCTTCCCTTATTGTTGTCATCCCGCGGGGATCTGCTTTTTTGTTCTATGATTACCCTGAAAGTATAGGGCAATTAGAAAAAGCAGATCCCTGCGGGATGACAACAAAGGAGGTCTATTTGCCGGTCTGTTCCGCAAGCCGGCCTTCTTTTAGATGCAGCAGGCGTTGGCAGCGAGCCGCAAACTCCAGATTATGCGTAACAATTACGCTGGTCAGGCCATGTGCGTTGTGGAGCCGCTGAATCAACTCGAATACCGCCTCGGCGGTGCGCGCGTCGAGATCGCCGGTTGGCTCGTCCGCCAGCAGGATCTTCGGCTCGGTGACCAGAGCGCGGGCCAGCGAGACTCTCTGCTGCTCGCCGCCGCTCAGCTCGCCAGGACGATGCTCGGCGCGGTCCGCAAGCCCCACCTCGCTGAGCCAGCTCCGCGCGCGATCAAGCGCACTCCTTCGCCCCATGCCTCGCGCCAGCAGCGGCATGGCTGCGTTTTCGAGCGCGGTGAACTCCGGCAGCAGATAATGAAACTGCCAGACGTAGCCAATCTCGCGGTTACGGAACTCCGCCGCCCGCCTGGCCGAAAGCGTGCTCAGGCGCAGCTCGCCGATACTACCAAACCACACCTCGCCAGCAGTCGGCTTGTCGAGCGCCGCCAGCAGATGCAGCAGCGAACTCTTTCCCGCGCCGCTCTCGCCGACGATGGCCACCATCTCGCCCGCGTGGATCGTCAGCTCCAGCTCGCGGAACAGCTCCAGCTCGCCGCGCTTTGCTTCTGAGACAGCGGGATAGGTCTTCGTCAGGCCGACGGCTCGTAATACGACGGGAGGCTCCGGCATCACCGGCAACGGCTGGAGCGAGCGGCCTTCGCTCGTGAACTGGGTCTTACTCATAGCGGAGCGCCTCCGCCGGCATGACCTTCGCCGCCGATCCGCTCGGATAGAGCGTCGCCACCAGGCTCACACCGAGCGCGACCGCGGCTACGATCAGCCCATCCAGAAGCCTCGGCGCGAACGGCAGCGTGTCTATGGAATACACAGATGCGTCGAGATGAATGAAGTGGTAGTGTCCGCCCATCCAGCTCAGCGCGTAGCCCGCGATCAAGCCCAGGATGGTTCCGAGCACGCTGATCAGCAGACCCTGGCAGAGAAAGATTCTGCGAACCTGCTCCCTGCGCACACCAAAGCTCATCAGCACGGCGATATCGCGCGTCTTCTCCATCACCATCATGGTCAGCGCGATCAGGATATTCAGCGCGGCCACGCAGACGATCAGCGCCAGAATGATGAAGGTCACGATCTGCTCCAGCCGCAGCGCGCGGAACAGCTCGCGGTTCTGTTCCATCCAGTTGGTGGTCTCGAAGCCCTTGCCCGCCTCCTGTTCGATGGCCCGCCCCACGCTTGCTGCCCGGTAGAGATCGTCCACCTTGAAGCTGACGGCGGAGATCAGGTCCGGCTCGCTGAACAACTGCTGCGCGTCGCGGAGCCGCATGAAGGCGTAGGTCGAGTCGTACTGATAGAACCCCGACTTGAAGATGCCCGCGACCTGCGCCCGCTGATAGCGCGGAATCAGCCCCAGCGGCGACAGCTCGCCTTGCGGACTGGTTATCAGCACGGCATCGCCGACGCTCGCGCCCAGCGTCTCGGCCAGATCGCTGCCGATCACGATAGGGGGGATCGCTGCTGGTGTCTGCGCTGATTCTTCGGCCACCGGCTTCAGCATTTCGGCAGAGCCTTCCTTCAGCTTCAGCAGCAGATCGCTGACGGTGTTTTCGTCGGCGGGAATGATGCCTTTGACCAGCGCTCCGCCCGAGCGCACGCCGCGCGAGATCAGCACCTGCTCGTAGAGTCCGGGAGCCGCAGCCGTCACGTGAGGAACCTTGCGCAGCCGCTCCAGCAGCGGACGCCAGTCACGAATGCCATCGGCAGCAACACGCATCAGCACCACATGCGACGTGGAGCCAAGCAATTTATCCTGCATGTCGCGCCGCATGCCGTTGGTGATGGCAAGAGCAATAATCAGCGAAGCGACTCCCGCCGCCACGCCAACGACGCTGATCGCGGTGATGACTCCCACGACGGCCTGCCGCCGCCTGGCCCGCAGATACCGCGCCGCTATGAACAGTTCAAATCGCATCCGAACTCCAGATTACTCTATGCTCCGGCGGTTCCAGGCGCGGGAAGTCTCTATCCATCTGCTCCATACCGGCTCAAAAGGCGGGACGCTCCTAAAAAGATGCGATTTTTCATAAACACGAGTGGTATTCTGCTCGATGAAATCGAACAACGGTAACTACCGGTTGCGAGCGAGGCGGTATGAAAAGAGTCGTTCTGTGGGTTACATGTGTCATCGTAGGGAGCACGAGCTTCATCGCGGGCTGCCGTTCCACGGCAGCCAGTGGAGCGCAGGCAGGCGCGTCTGGAGGCGACAAACTTGCGCAGTTGCTTAAAGAAGGTAAGGTGAAAGAGTACACGCGCTGCGTGGCGCAGGACCAGTCGATGGGGATCGAGGCGGCGCGCACGCTGCTTCCCGCCGGATGGACCTGCCAGGGACAGGTGGCGTGGAACATGCAAAGCGGACGTTATCCGGCGATCATCAGCTTAGTCGGCGTATCGCCCGATCACCGGGCAAACATAACCTATCTGTCGGGCCTGGGATTTGAGGAACCACACATCTTCAAGACTCCTATGTGGACGAAGACGGAGGCGCAGCTCTACAGAGAAGGCGGGACGACAGAGAAAGGCAATCCCATGCTGCGGCTGATGAAGCCCGATGACTTCGCTGTTTACATCGTCGGGAGGCTGTTCAACGCCCAGGACATTAAAATCACCAAGTCGTACCCGATCAGCGCCGAGGCCCGGGCGGCGATGGACAAGGCGAATGCGCAACAGCTTGCCGCATTGCGCCAGCAAGCCCAGTCCATACCCGGAACGACCTTTCCCGCCGCCACTTTAGATCGCGGTGTCGTCGATATTACGGCTGTTCAGAATGGTAAGCGCTATAAGTGCTCGGTTGCATCCACCATCACGTCTTCGACCCTGGGTTTCGGGCAAAGAGGATATTACCAGGAAACTACCATATGGCAGGCCAGCGACATTACCATCATCACCATGGAAGCCGATGCCTCGGAGGCGCCTGTAACGGCCGCTGTTCCCATCTTCATGTCCAATTTTGTGCCAAACCAGCAGTGGCAGCAGTCGCTAACCAAGGCGATTGGGGCGATAGGGCAGCAGCGCAATGCGGAGCTGAAGAGGCAGGGCGAGGCTGCGGTCCGGGCAATACAGCAGCAGGCGAGGATGAACGCCCAGAGCAGCCAACAGAACTATGGCAGCTCGGTTGCCGACTCGATTGCCCACCGCGCGGACGTGAACTCGAAGGTCATGGCCGGATGGGACGATACCATCTCCGGCGTAGACAACTACCGCGCTCCGGATGGCGGCGTGATGAAAGTAGACATGAACTACGACCATGTGTATTCCACTCCCAGCGGAAAGATCATCGCTACGCAGGGAGTGAAACTGGATAACACCTACGGGGAGTTCACGCCGCTCAAGAAGCTGCCCAGCGTGCTGCCGTAGAGCAACCTGCTGTGTGGAGAAAGAACAAGGCCGGGAGATTTCCCGGCCTTGTTGTTGAGTTTTTACTGACTGATTATGCGTTGGCTGTCTCTGCCTTCTCCTGCTCGGCCTTGCGCGCGGCGGCGGTGCGGCCCAGTTCGGCGGCGATCTTCTCCGTGGTGAAGGCTTCGATGATGTCGCCGACCTGAATATCCTTGAAGCCAGCCAGGTCGATGCCACACTCGACGCCCTGGCGGACCTCCGACACATCGTCCTTGAAGCGCTTGAGCGAGGCGATCTTGCCCTTCCACATCTCCTCGCCGTCGCGCAGCACGCGGACATTGGCGTCGCGGCGGATGAGTCCGTCGCGGACGCTCGATCCGGCAATCTGTCCGACCTTGGTGATCTTGAAGACGTTGAGCACCTCGGCGCGGCCCAGGTAGGTCTCCTTGAATACCGGCTCCAGCAGACCGTACATGGCTCGCGTGATCTCGTCCTGCAACTCATAGATGATCGAGTGCAGGCGTATCTGCACGTTCTCGCGCTCGGCCACGTCGGCGGCCTTGCGGTCCGGACGCACGTTGAAGCCAATGATGACGGCGCTCGATGCCGACGCCAGCAGCACGTCGGACTCGGTGATGGCTCCGACGCCCGCGCGCAGCACCACCACGCGAACCTTCTCGGTAGACATCTTCTGCAACGAGTCGGCCAGCACCTCGACCGAGCCTTGCACGTCGCCCTTGAGAATGAGGTTGAGATCTTTGACCCCGGCCTGCTTGATCTGCTCGGCCAGGCCTTCCAGCGAGGCGCGCGAGTTCTTCGCCAACTGCGCCTCGCGCTCCTTCATCTTGCGGTACTGCGCGATGTTCTTGGCCTTGTCGCGGTCGCTCATGACTACGAAGGTATCGCCCGCATCGGGCATCCCTTCGAGTCCGAGAATCTCGACCGGGGTCGATGGCCCGGCCTCCGAGATTGGATGGCCGTGGTCGTCGAACATGGCGCGAACCTTGCCAAAGGTGTTGCCTACGATGTAGCTGTCTCCAGCGCGGAGCGTTCCGTTCTGCACCAGAATCGATGCCACCGTGCCGCGTCCGCGGTCGAGCTTGGCTTCGATGACGGTGCCGACGGCGGGTCGGTCAACGATGGCCTTCTGCTCGTTGGTGTCGGCCACCAGGCAGATCATCTCTTCCAGGCCATCAAGGTTGATGCGCTTCTTGGCCGAGACCTCGACGAACTCCGTGTCTCCGCCCATGCTGGTGGCCTGAACGCCGCGCGCGGCCAGCTGCATGGTGACCTTCTGCGGGTCGGCCTCCGGCTTGTCGATCTTGTTAATCGCGACGATGATAGGAGCCTTCGCCGCGCGGGCGTGGTCGATGGCCTCGATGGTCTGCGGCATGACACCGTCGTCG
>WQYS01000169.1 GCA_009781125.1 Acidobacteriaceae bacterium
AGACGTGTCCACCTGCGGCTGTGCAACGGTTTCTGTCTGGTTTGAGTTCATCTCACTCCAATCCGGACCTGGCATCTGCGTTATACCAGGTCGTCCATGCTCTGGAGCATCTTCTCTACCCTCTGGCGCACGCCGTCGCGCTCCTCGGTAAGGGTGTTAACCGCGGTCTGGGCCTCGGACGCCACCAGCGTCTGATACTCCAGCTGCTCGCGCAGTGAGGCCAGCTCGGCCTCGGCTGCGGTGCGCAGTTCGCGCTCCTTCTTTACAATCTCGACGGCGCGCAGGACCTTCTGCTCCAGGGCTTGAAACTCGTCTATATGAACTCCGTTATCGGTAGGTGAACTCATCGTGGGCTGCTCCTAAAAAAAGTATAGATGCGGTTCGGCGCCTCAGGCGCGGGGGAATCTGATTGGGTACGCTCTTTTATAACGCCTCAGGCGCGCAGCGTGCCCCCGAGCTGCGTTAATGCCTCGATGACGCGCGACGACCATGTGGCCAGCTCCTCATCGCGCAGCGTGCGCTCACGCGACTGGAAGACGATGCGCACAAGCAGCGAGTAAACCCCGGGCTGTTTTTTTGCATCGCGCCAGATTTCAACTGGGCGGAGCGATTGCAGCTCCGGCAGCTTCAGCGCGCCAATCGCACAGCCGATGCTCTTCCATGAAAGCGAGTCCGGAAAGATAAACGAGAAGTCGCGCTCGACGGCTTGAAAGCGCGAGAGCTCGCTCGCCGTGGCGCGACGCAGCGGAAGCTGCGCGAGACGCGCAAGGTCGATCTCGGCAAGATAAACTGCCTGGCGAAGTTTGCGCTGCTCGGCCTCGCGCCGCGAGAGTTCGCCGAAACAGGCCACCGGTTCGCCGTCGAGCAGCGCCGTAGCCGAGCGCCCAGCCTCCAGCCACGACGGAGCCTTTGCCGTATACGAAAATTTCTTTTGGCCGAGGTCGAACAGAGAGAGCAGCGACTCCACGGCTCCCTTCAGCTCAAAGACCGGCGCGTCCTCGGCTGAGTGCAGCGCCGTCGGCGCTCCCTGCGTGGTGATGCCAAGTGTGAGACGCTGGGTCTCCGCCACCGACTCCGTATTTCCGGTGAAAATATGCCCCTGCTCGAAAAGACGAGCCTCGCGCACGTCGCGGTTGAGATTGGTTCCCAGCATGGCAATCATGCCCGGAACCAGCGACGGACGCAGCAGACTCGCCTCTTCGGAGAGCGGGTTCTCAAGCGGGATCATGCCCTTGCCAGCGGCGGCGAACAGCTCGCCATCGGCCTGCGAGGCGAAGGTCGAAGAGATGGCTTCGCTGAAGCCAAGTTCAAGCAGGCGCGTGCGGATGGCCGCTTCGGCGCGCGCCTCGGGGTAGTCCGTGACCGGCAGCGGCGAGGGCAGAGTGTTGGCGAAGCGGTTGTAGCCATAGACGCGGGCGATCTCTTCGATGAGGTCGATCTCGCGCTCCAGATCGAGCCTCCACGAGGGCAGCTCGACTCGGTAAACACCGGCGCTCTGAGCCGTCAGCCTGCACCCAAGCGAGGTGAGAAAACTGCGAACCGTCTCTGCCGTGATGCCTTCCGGATCGACCGTCGCGCCAAGATTGCGGCGAACCTGATCGAAGCGCAGTTCAATGGCAGGGCGCGCGGCGGTTCGCGCCATTACCTCGGTATCCAGAACGTCGATCAACTCGCCTTCGAGCCTGCCGCCGGACTGCATGATGAGCTGACAAACCAAGGCATTGGCGACGGGCGCGGCTTCGATGTCCGCACCGCGCTCGAAGCGGTGGCTGGCGTCGGTGTGCAGCAGGTGGCGACGCGAGCTGCGGCGAACCGTGGCCGGATCGAACCACGCGGCTTCGACAAGGATGTTCTTCGTCTGCTCGGTAATCATGGAGTCCCAGCCGCCCATGACTCCGGCCAGCGCCAGCGCCTTCTTTTCGTCGGCCACGACCAGATCGTCGGCTTCGAGCGTGCGCTCGGAGCCATCCAGCAGGCGCAGCCGCTCGCCCTTCCGCGCCAGCCGCACCACAATGCCGCCCTCGATCTTGTCGAGGTCGAAGGCGTGAGTCGGGTGGCCCATGCCGAGAAGCGTGTAGTTGGACGCATCGACAGCGTTCGAGATCGGCTTCTGCCCCAGAAGAGCGAAGTACTCTGCCACCTTGCCGCCGCTGGGCACGATTCGTACATCGCGGAGAACCTGTGCAGTGAATCGTCCGCAAAGCCCCTTCGCTTCCGGAGTGATACGCACCGGAAAGGGCGAAGACGACGTGCGAGCGGGAAGCTCCGTATGCAACGGATTCAGCGGAAGCCCGTAGATAGTGGCAGCTTCACGCGCGATGCCGTAGTGGTTCATGGCATCAACGCGGTTGGTGGTGATGTCCATCTCGAAGAGGTGTCCGTTGCCTTCGCCGAGCGAGTGCACGCCCTCAACAGCGATGCCGCGCAGGGTGAGATCGTCGGCCAGTTGCCGGTCGGTGACGGAAAGCGCGGGGAGATAGGAACGCAGCCAGTTGGTAAGAATTTTCATTGTTGACGTTCTTAGTCTAAATAATCACAGAGGTCCGGGTGCCCCATCCTTCGCGTTTTTTGCGAAGGGTGGGAATGTATAAGGCTCAACTCACCCTTGTTTGAGATGGAAAAGACACCCAATTGAGCGTCATACTTTCCCACCCTTCGTCCGCCCTGAATCCACAGGGTACCTGGACACGCACCGGCGGACGAAGGATGGGGCACCCGGACAGTTTTTGATGGCCGACGGGCGGCGGGTCATGTATGCTCTTACGCAGGATACAAACTTGCCAAGTCTCTGATTTCTATATCAGGAAGGAAATTCTATGCGCTGGCTTCTGCACTGGATTCTGGATGCCGTTATTTTGCTGGTCATCTCCCACTTCGTTCAAGGATTTAACGTCAGAGGCATCATCTCCGCTCTGATCGCCGTCATCGTGATTGGAATACTGAACTCAACCCTGGGGCTGCTGCTGAAGTTCGTGACGCTCCCTCTGGGAATACTCACCTTTGGATTGTTTTTTCTGGTGATCAACGCCTTCATACTGAAGTTTTCCAGTACGTTGCTTTCCATCCTCTCCGTGTCGGGATTTGCCGTAACAACATGGCGAGCGGCCTTCATCGGAGCGCTGGCGATCGCCGTTATTCATATGCTGTTCGGATTCATCAGGAAGAAAGCGTAGCGTGGGTGCGTTCCTCTCATAGGCGCTAAGGCAAGAAGTTTTTGCTTCTAGGTACGCCAAGCCTTCAGGCTTGGCTCTCTATCGAGACACGCAACTGAATTGGGCTTTAGCCCCTGGGGTATGTCTTCTTGCCGACCTGAAAGGCATACCCCAGAGGCTAAAGCCTCTTCTTTCGCTTGTTCTGAGTTGCCAAGCCTGAAGGCTTGGCGTACCTAGAAGCAACAGCGTTTAGCGAGCATTAAATCTCCAGAATGACGGGCATAATCAGGGGTCTGCGGCTGGTGCTCTTCTGGATGTAGCGCTTGAGGTCGGTGCGTATCTTCTCCTTGATTACGCCGTAGTCGGCCTTCTCCTCGCCGCTCGATCCGTCCAGCGTTCGCTGCACCACCTGACGCGCCTCGGCGATCAGGTCTCCCTCGGCGATGGCCGTGCCGCGCATCACGATCTCCGGAGCGTTCTCCACCTTGCCCGAACGCTTGTTAATCACAATAATCGGCAGCACGATTCCGTCTTCGCTCAGGTGACGGCGGTCGCGGATCACCAGGTCTTCGACCACGTCGGCGGCGCTGCCTCCGGAATCGATGCAGATGCGCCCCACGGTTACCTTACCGGTCTTTGTCGCCGAGTCCTTATCGATCTCCAGAACCTCGCCGTCTTCGAGCAACAGCGTCTCCCCGGCAAGCCCCATCGACGACGCCAGCTCGGCGTGACGCTTCAGGTGACGGTAGTCGCCGTGCACCGGAATGAAGAACTTCGGCCTGATGAGATTAATCATCAGCCGCAGCTCCTCCTGGCTGCCGTGGCCGCTGACGTGAATCAGCCCACTCGATCCGTCGTCGTAGATCACCTTGGCGTCGCGGCGCTCCAAGTGGTCGATCATGCGGTAGATGGACTTCTCGTTGCCCGGAATCACGCGCGAGCTGAGCACCACCGTGTCGCCGGCCTCGATGTGCGCGTGCTTGTGATTGGCCACCGCGGCGCGGCTCAGCGCGCTCATCGGCTCGCCCTGGGTTCCGCTGATCAGCACGCAAATCTTGCTGTCCGCGAACTCCTTGATCTGGCCCGGCTGCACGATCAGCCCCGGCTCCGGATCGAGGTAGCCGAGGTCCTGCGCGATCTCGGTGGCGTTGTCCATGGACCGGCCCACGACGGCGATCTTGCGGCCATGCGCCGCGGCCAGCTCCATCGCCATGCGGATACGGTGAATCGAGGACGAGAAACAACTGAAAAATATCTTCTGTTTCGCCACTCCAAAGATCTCGTCCAGCCTGGGATAGACGGCCTTCTCGCTGGGCGTATAGCCGCGGCGGTCCACGTTGGTCGAGTCCTGCAGCAACGCCAGCACGCCGCGCTTGCCCAGCTCGGCGAAGGCGTGGAGGTCGAAGGGCTTGCCATCTGGAGGCGACAGGTCCACCTTGAAGTCGCCCGTATGCAACACGACACCCACAGGAGTCTCAATTGCCAAGGCCGCCGCATCGACCAGCGAGTGAGTGACGTGAATGGGCGTAACCGCGAACGGCCCTACGGTAAATCGTTGGCCTGGGAATATCTCGATGAGGTCGGCGTCCTCGAGCAGGCCGTGCTCTTCGAGCTTGCCTTCGGCCAGCGCCAGCGTGAACTCCGTGCCGTAGACGGGCACGTTCAGCTCGGAGAGAATCCACGGCAGCCCGCCGATGTGGTCCTCGTGGCCGTGCGACAGGACGATGCCGCGAACCTTGTCCCGGTTCTCGACCAGGTAGCTGATGTCGGGGACGACGATATCGACGCCGAGCAGCTCCTCTTCGGGGAACATCAGGCCGGCATCGATGACGAGGATCTCGTCTTGCCAGCGGAGAACCGTGCAGTTCATCCCGAACTCGCCCAGTCCGCCCAGCGGAATAATTTTTAACTTGTCTTGTGTCATGAAACTTAAATTTTATAGTAGTCCTTATTCGGCCCAGGCATCGACGGTAACAAACTGCTTCGTGGCGGAGAACTGCTGAAGCAGCAGGTTTGTCGCTTCGACCGTGGCCAGCCTGTCGGCATTGAGCGCAAGATGGCCGCCGTCATGGAGCACGATGTTCGATGCGCGGCCTCTGCGCTGGTTGCGCTGAATGCCGCGCGCCGCGCGGGCAAGGATCGTCTCTGGTGCTACGGGATTCCAGTCGCCGCAGATGATGTTCCATTGCACGGGGATAAGTCCCAGCTCGCGGGCGGCGCGAAGCACATAAGGCCGCCGCGCTCCGTGCGGAGGGCGTAGGAACCGAATCGGCGCGCCCAGCGTGTCTTCAAGAACAGCGTTGCTATCTACGAGTTCCTGCCGGACCCGCGCGTTGGAGACAAAGGGCAGCCACGGATGCGTCATGGAGTGGCTGCCGATGAGGTGTCCGGCGGCGGCTGTCTCGCGCACAAGCCCCGGCTGCGCCTGCACGAAGCGTCCCAGCAGAAAGAAGGTGACGCGAACATTGTGGCGGGCAAGAACCTCCAGCAATCGCGGCGTCGCCGCAGGATTGGGGCCGTCGTCGAAGGTAAGCGCAATTTCGCCGGGGCGTCGCGGAGCAATCAGAGTCGCGCCGAAGATCTGCGATTCAGGCGCAAGCGCGGCGTAGGCAAGCGAACCTGCCGCCGCAGTCGCCGCCGC
>WQYS01000170.1 GCA_009781125.1 Acidobacteriaceae bacterium
ACCAGAGCATGACCTGACGATCAGTCTTGGTCTTGAACTCGGCGATGTCGTTGCGAATCTGGGTGGCCAGGTCACACTTGTTCTTGGCGGACTTGATCTTCTTGCCCGTAAGCCGCTTGACGTAGTGCTGGTCGAAGGCGGCAGGCATGGGCTCGATGGATTGCAGGTAGGGCTTCATCTGTTCGATCTGGTCGCGGTCGAGCACCGACGCGGTGCGGGCGGCGTCGTACAGGTTGCCGCCGAAGATGTCCCATCCGGTAAAGACGATGTCGTTCAGATCGGCCAGAGGAACGAAGTCCTTAATGAGCGGGCTGCGGCCGTCGGTGCGCTTGCCGAGACGGATGGTTCCCATCTGCGTGGTCGAACCGATAGGGAGCGCCATGCCGCGGCGCACGGCCTCGACTCCAGCGATGAGCGTGGTGGCGACGGCCCCCATGCCGGGAACCATGACACCAAGTTTTCCTTTGGCTGGCTTAATGCTGCTTGCGGTCGGGTTGGCCGCAGATTCTGACGTAGACATGCTTGCTGACACCTCGCATAAAAATTCTTCCGAACATGACGGAGTATCTATTATCAATTACAAAGAAAACCAGATGCAACGAAATTGCACTATTCTAAGGGCGTTACCGGTAACGGAAAACCATTTCCCTTGTCATTCCGAGCACAGCGAGGAACCTGCTTCTTGCCGGAAGTAGCAAAAACGCTCGGGTGCCCCATCCTTGCGCAGTTTTATCGCGCAAGGGTGGGAATGCAGGATGCTCGATCAGCATGTTTCCATCCGAAACAGCGGTGAGTTGAGCCGTATACTTTCCTACCCTTCGCAAAAAAACGCTCAGGATGGGGCACCCGGACTGTTGCAGTAGGTCATGTTCTATCAGACGGGATTACGCCTCTTCCGCGCGGATGCGGTTTTTCCAGTGTGTGTACACGAACCAGGCGATCCCCGCGAGCAAGGCAACTTCCACCACAAGATGGAACCTGTGAAACGCCGCTTGGAACCGAGGATCGGAGTTCCACTCGGCGCCGAGCTTCATGCCCATGTATGCGAGCGCGTAGCACCACGGCCACGAACCGATGAAGGTGTAGATGTGGAAGCGTGTCTGATTCATCTTTGCCACGCCAGCCGGGAAGGCGATGAAGGTCCGTATGATGGGAAGCATTCGCCCGATCAGTACAGCCAGGGAGCCGTAGCGGACGAAGAAGCGGTCCACGCGGTCCAGATCGCGGCGGCTGAGCAGAACGAAGCTGCCGTAGCGCTCGACCATGGGGCGTCCGCCGAGCGCTCCGGCCCAGTAGGCGGGGATGGAGCCAAGGTTCGACGCCAGCGATGCCACCGTTGCCAGCAGGATCAGTTGCCACTGCGACGAGGCCAGCGCGTATCCCGCCAGCGGCATGATGACCTCGGAGGGAATCGGAATACAGGCGGACTGGATCGCCATGAGGACAACGACGCCGGTATAGCCGCCATGGACAATCGCGGCAACGAGCAGGGCAATGATCTTCTCAGACATGTAGTGGCAGTATATTTGGTTTGGCCATCTTTCTCATACGGCCAGGACAAATTACTGTTCGTTCGCAACAGCTATGGTTGAATCTCCTTGCGCGGATAGAACGTGTACGTCAGCACCATGAACGCGACGAAGCTGGGAATGTTGAGCAGGCGGACAAGGACGGTCAACATCTCATAAGTAGCCCGGCGGCTTGAGGATGATAGTGCGTGCTGCAGATTGATGGCTCCGGAGTACGCAAATATGCCCACAAAAATGATGGTCGCTACGGCAACGGCCCACGCGCAGGCCTTCACCAAAGCGTCGTTGCGAGGCGTAATCAAAAGCGAGATGCACCAGGCAATCAGCGGTATGACGAAGATTGTCCACGCAGCTATCCAAAGCCCCTGGCCTTGACTCAGGTGGACGAACTGAATGGGGATGTGCCTCATGGACGATACCAGTTGGAATAGGATCACGATGACCACCAGAGCGTACGCCAGCAGCAGGTAGACCGGCACCTGCAACCTCAGGCCTGTCTTGCTGGAACGAAGCAGGAGAACTCCGGCTGCCATCAGCAGAAGCGCTAAGACAAAGTTCGGAAGAGTGAAGTGGGTAAAGAACTGAACGAGGTCGGGAAGAATATATCGAAAGGCGTCGGAAAAATCTTCCAGCAAAGGGGTTAAGCTACCGAAGGTAGTCAGGATGTGCATCGGAAGCATGGAAAACAGGACGATCAGTGAGCCGATGGAGGCGAGGATGGCCGTGCGGCCGGCGTTGCGCATCCGGTCTGGTTCTGCATAGACCTCTTCGGTTAGCTTCGGATCGGGTCCGTACCGGTTCGGTCCGGGCTGTCCTTCGAGCAGCATGAGGATCAGCAGCCAGAAGCTGCCGATGAACGGAATGATGCCGACAAGAATCATCCATCCGCTCATGCCCCGATCGTGCAGCCTCCGGACGGAGACCGCCATGCCGGGTAGAAGAACCGCGATGGCATAGACGGAGGAAAGGTAATAGACTGTGAGCGCCAGCTCCGCAGGTTCCAGATTCCTGTCCTGAAGCCGCAACGTCACGATGAGCATCGTTACAAACGTCCAGGCAAACGAGAAGATAGCGTTGAACAGAAAGAACATCCAGTATTCTTTCCGTCGCGCGCGTCCGCTGAAGTCAGCGTAGTGACGTAAGACTTTGAGGTACCACTTCATAGTCAGCTCCTGTTGGGTAGTTGAGGGGTTGTTAAAAAACCAGGCTGATTTTGACAATCATGATATAGCTTCGCCAGGTATTCCGCCAGTTACCCGTGTGAGACCTTTCGGTTCAGAGTCCCGGATGCCGTATTTTGCATCCATATACCGGAGACAATCAAAATCATGGCTGAAGTAATATCCCCCAAACACGAAGTTTCCGACGCGACTGTATCGGATGAATCTTCCCAACCCGCAGTCAGGCGCCAGATCGTCTGCTTCAGCTTCTACAAGGTTCTGCCGGAGTGGCGCCGCCTGCCGCAGGCTGAGAAAGACGCCCACAAGCGAGCGTTTGCCGATGTCCTGACGAAGTGGAATAAGCCGGGCGAGTTTCTGTCGCTGACCTACTCGACCGTGGGCACACGACGCGATGCGGAGATGTGTGTCTGGTCCATCGGCTACTCGGTCGATGCGATCAACCAGATGCGCGCCGAGTTGATGGCCACTCCGCTGGGCGGATACCTGACCACTCCGCACAACTTTCTGTCGATGACCAAGCGCTCGCAGTACCAGATCGACCGTCCCGACGAGAGCGAAGGCGAGGGCCGCGGCGCGATTCGTCCCGGCGGACACAAATATATCTTTGTCTATCCGTTCTGGAAGACGCGCGCCTGGTACCAGCTCCCGATGGAAGAGCGGCGGCGGCTGATGGGCGAGCATATTCAGGTAGGCCTGCTCTATCCGCGCGTCAAGCTGAACACGACCTATTCCTTCGGCATGGATGACCAGGAGTTCGTGGTCGCCTTCGAGACCAACTTCCCCGAGGACTTTCTGGACCTGGTGCAGCGCTTGCGCGAGACCGAGGTCAGCATGTATACACTGTCTGATACTCCCATGTTCAGTTGCATTCGATTGACTGCGGAGGAGATGCTCGACCGGCTTGGCTGAGGGTCAGTTTAAAATCAGCCTGGTCATCTCATTTTTTGATGGTGTCATCCTGAGCGAAGCGAAGGACCCCCGCATTTCGTTTGGTGTTGCATAATGTTCTCCATTGGGGTTTGTCGCCACTACGTGCAAAATGCGGGGGTTCTTCCCCTTCGCTTCGCTCGAGGGTCAGAATGACGGCAAAAGTTTTTAGGCAGATTCAAAAAGAAGTGAATGGTTACGAATGACGTTGAAAACCACGAAACAAAAGATAACTAAGACAAGGAATCCTCTCGCACCGGCGCGGGTGACGGAGATTCTGCAAGTGTTGGAGAAGACCTATCCCAAAGCGGTCTGCGCGCTCGATCATCGCAGCGCATGGGAGCTTACTGTGGCCACGATTCTCTCGGCGCAGTGTACCGACGTGCGCGTGAATATGGTGACTCCGGCGCTATTCAAGGCTTTCCCGACGCCGAAGGCGATGGCCTCGGCCTCGTTGCCGGAGATCGAAGAGCTGATCCGGACTACAGGTTTTTTTCGTAACAAGGCGAAGTCCATCCTGGGCGCGGCGAAGCTAGTTGTCGAAGAGTTCGGCGGCAAGATCCCGCAGACGATGGAAGAGATTCTCCGTCTGCCCGGAGTAGCGAGGAAGACCGCAAACGTTGTTCTTGGATCGTGGTATAAGATTGCCTCCGGAGTGGTCGTCGACACGCATGTGATGCGGCTCTCGCATCGTCTTGAGCTGACCAGGGAGAAGGCTCCCGAAAAGGTAGAGAAAGACCTGATGCGGATTATCCCGCACGAACGGTGGATCAGCTTTTCACACGAACTGATTCATCATGGGCGGCAGGTGTGCATAGCCCGGAAACCGAAATGCATGGATTGCACGCTGGAAAAACTATGTTTCTCCGGTGACAAGACGTGGAGTTCGCATAAGGAATAGCGCTGAAAGCGCGATCTATACCAGCCTGGGGCGAAGCCCCAGGTAAAGGGCCCTCACGGATTAAAGGGCTGAAGGCCCGCTCTATAGATTTGTCCCACACCTATAGAGCGGGCCTTCAGCCCTTGATTCGAAACGGGGGTACTCTTACCCAGGGCTTCGCCCTGGGCTGGTATAGAACGCGCCTTCGGCGCTCAGGCTTGTCGTTAGTTTGCACACCTTTGGCGTTCTCCCGACAGTCAAAGTTTTTCATCCAGAGCTTCAACCAGCGCTGGAATCGTTGATTCCAGTGCTTCAATATCTGGCGTAAGGCCAAGGTCTCGCATCGACTGCGAGGTAATCGGTCCAATCGAAGCCAGGGCTACCGATGGCGGCAAGATCAGATTTGCCGCGTCCAGCAACGCGACCAGATTGCGAGCTGTCGAAGAGCTGGTGAAGGTTATGGCGTCCGGAAGATTCTTTGGCGAAGCGAAGAGTTCTTGCAGAGCAGGGATGGACTCCTCCGGAATTCGATTGCGGTAGGCTTCGGCGATGGTGACCGAAGCTCCTGCGCGCTTGAGTTCATCGGGCAAGATGTCGCGGGCTACAGCCGCTCGAACCAGCAGAACACGCTTGCCAGCAGCCTCTGGAGCCAACGACTCGGCGAGTGATTCAGCCACATATCGCGGAGGGATCAGATCGACCTTGAGTCCCGCCGCTTGTACAGCCTTTGCCGTTGCCGGGCCGACCACGGCGATGCGCGGATCCCACTCATGCGCGATAAAGGTCGCCGCGGCGACCATGAATGGGGCACCCAGATTCGTACCCAGACGCGCCGTGAAGGCTTCAACCGCATTGGCGCTGGTAAAGACGAGCCAGTCGAAGCTCTCAAGCTGAGCGAGTGCTGTATCGAGCGAATCGAACGACTCCGGCGGGACGATCTCGATAGTGGGCACGAGTAGAGGAACCGCTCCGCGATCTTCAAGCAGAGCGGCAAGCTCAGAGGACTGGCCTCGCGTGCGGGTGACTAGAATCCGTTTCCTGGCGAGCGGCATGACACGACAATTGTATCTGCGCGGCGGATACAATCAGCCGTGCGTCTTTTCCGGCTCATCGGGCTTGCCGAGTTTACGCATCTTCTTGACCGCCTGCGCCAGCGAGTGGTCGTTCATGGCGCGTACGGCGTCGGCGCGGACCTTCTTCATCAGCCCCGTCAGAGCCTTGTCGTCGAGAGAGATCCACTCTCCGGCGGTGGCCTCGAAGATGTCTCCCA
>WQYS01000171.1 GCA_009781125.1 Acidobacteriaceae bacterium
GCCTGCGGCACGGCCTGGTTCGACGGCGAGCCGGTGATGGTGATCGGCAACCTCAAGGGCAGGAACCTCAAGGAGCGCGTTACGCGCAAGTTCGGCTCACCCGATCCCGAGGGATACCGCAAGGCGCTGCGCGCCATGAAGATCGCCGAGAAGTTCAACCGGCCTGTCTTCACCTTCATCGATCTTGCTGGAGCGTATCCGGGCATTGGGGCCGAGGAGCGCGGCCAGGGCGAGGCCATCGCACGCAACCTGCTGGAGATGTCGCGGCTCCAGGTTCCCACCATCGCCACGATTACCGGCGAAGGCGGCTCGGGCGGAGCGCTGGCGCTGGCCGTGGCCGACCGCGTCCTGATACAGGAGAACGCCATCTATTCGGTGATCTCGCCGGAGGGCTGCGCATCGATCATGTGGAAGGATGCGGGCAAGCGGCAGCAGGCGGCAGCCGCGTTGAGGTATACGGCGGAGGATGTTCTGGCGCTGCGCTGCGCCGATGACGTGATCCCTGAGCCGGAGGGCGGCAGCCACAACGATCCGGCGGCGGCCTTTGCGCTGGTGGGCGACTACTTGCGGTATCATCTGGCACAGTTGCGGGCAATCCCTCTGGATTGCCTGTTGAAGGAGCGTTATAAGAAGTTCCGCAACATGGCGCAGTTTTACGCCCTCGCGTAGGGCGCGGGTTCAGGGATACAGATTTGCAACCTCGGAGTCAGCCCATGCCTGTTGAGAACTCGACTCAGCCGCCCGCTTCCACTGGCGCGCTTGTGGTTCACGCCGGAGCCGCCATCGTCTGGTTTGCCCTGGCTGCCATGATCGCCGAGCGCGTGGCGCTGGAGCTGGTCAACCGCTTCAGCCCGAACCAATTCAGCCTGGCCGGACTGCAACCGCTGCTGGCGGCACTGATCCTGCTCTTCCTGTTGATTGTAGGATTTTCCACCCTTGCGTCCATCTCGCACCATCCCCGCTCGATGGGTGAGATTCTCGGACTTCCCCAGCGCGCGACCGCCCGCAACGAATGGCTGCTGGGAGCGGCGATCGGCTGGGGAATGGCGATCATCGCCGTGCTTCCGCTGCTGATTGCGCGAGCGTTTTTTGTTGGCTTCAGGACGGACTCGCTGGCCTTTACGCTGATTCCGTTCAATCTGGCGGCAGTGGCCGCCGTCACGCTGGCCGAGGAGATCACCTTTCGCGGAACGCCGTTCCGCAACCTAATCAATGCACTCGGCGCAGCGCGCGCTACCATCGTGATGGCCATCCTGTATGCCCTTTTCCATACGATATGGGGAAACGGAAGGCTATCGGCCTTTCTAATCACGTTCCTGGCCGGAGTCGTGCTCGCACTGGGCTGGCTGCGAACCCACGGCCTGTGGCTTCCCTGGGGACTGCACTTCGCCTGGAACGCCAGCATTGGAATTCTCTTCGGGTTGCCGGTTACGGGCAACGTGGATGCCTCTACGGTGATTCAGTCCACGGCCTACGGCAGGAACTGGCTTACGGGAGGCGCGTTCGGTCCTGAGGGTGGCGTGGTTGCTGTGCTGGCGCTACTGGTGGGGATGGTTGTTCTGCTCCAGACGACGCGCGACTATGCCTGGAACTACACTCACCCGGAGATTATTGCAGCAGGGTATCCTATGGAGCCTCCGCCTCCTCCGGCGCATAGTGCTTTTGTTGGCGATCCTTTGGACCCGCTGATACAGATTCATCCTCGAACGCCCGAAAGCCGCCCACCTGGACAGGAACCGTAACCGGAGAAAACCCCTCAGCCGGTGCGCTTGTCAAAAGGAGAAGGGCAAGGCGCAAGCTAAGGATTGTCTGAGGTGCCTCCATGAGACTACACGGATGGATGCTTCTCGCCGGAGGATGTTTCTTCTCTTCGTTGATGCCGCTCCAGGCGCAGGTCTTTGTTGTCGGAGAGAAGTCTGCTACGTCAGACATCGCGACGGATTTCACGCGCACAAACCTGCCTCTGCCCAAGAACCCGATGACCGAGCTTGGGCGGCGCGAGCTGATCCGCAATCTTGAATCCGAAGAGGGCTTCGCGCATCGCGCTCTGCCGCTGGGCGGAATCACGCTTCAGGCCAACGGAAATCTCTCCCCCGCTCCCGCCGAGTACCTCAAGATGATCTATCAGAAGGGACAGGCCGCCGCCGTCGGCGACCGCGTTGTTGTTACCTCGCTGGCCTTCAAGGGCAACAGCATTATCGTCGATCTGAACGGCGGGCCTCACGCCAAGCACCGCTTTCTGAGCCACGTCCAACTCAACGACAACCCGGTAGTGGCTCAACCGGCAGAGGCAACCGGCTCCCGCGTAACGCTTACCTTTGAAGGGTTCATTCCCGGGGTGTCGGCAGCCGAAGTGAAGGCGCTGCTGGCTCCGGTCGTTGACTTCGGCGTGAAGACCTCGGAACAGGCCTACGCCGACACGCTTCCGCCCAGGCTGCGCGACGCGATTGCCGCGCACGAGGTTCTGGTGGGGATGAGCCGCCGCATGGTGCTGGCGTCGATGGGCGCTCCGGAGAACAAGGTTCGCGAACAGCAGAGCGGCGATCCCGGCGGCGGACGCTATGAAGAATGGATCTACGGCCACGTTCCGCAGACGGTCAAGTTTGTACGCTTCGTCGGGGATCGTGTGACGGTGGTGGAGATTGCTCCGCTGGGAAAGCCGGTCGAGATTCACGACAAAGACGAGATGGGGGACCTGCGCGATCCTGCCGATACGCACGTGATTGCTCTCGGCGATACGGACAATGGCAGCAGCGACCATCCGGCCACTCCGCCGACCCTGAGACGGCCAGGCGATCCTGCTCCGCCGAACGCTGAGGGCAAGGTGCAGTATCCGAAGGACAACGCGCCGATTCCGCCGTCTCCGGGGACGCAGCCTGCGGACGCTCCTCCGGCGTCGTCGCCGCAGATGCCCGGTCCGTCAGCGGGGCCAATGAATCATGCGATTCCCTGATCCATCGTGTAAAATTACTCTTGAGCCACAGCATCAGGGAGAGAGATTACGATGGCAAAGATTGCCAAGATAGCAAATCGCGCGAAGGTCATGGATACCCACAAGAGCACGGACTGTCCGAAGTGCTCCAAGCCAACCCGTATCGTAAAGCGGGTGAAGGACCGCGAACGCGGCATTCCGGGAGGAGTCTATATCTCCTGTTCTGCCTGCGAGTTCTACGAAAAGCTCTAAACTGTCGAATTATGGCATACGCTCAGACCAAGCAGCACGCTCACGAACTGATTGAACGCATGGCTCCCGGCCAGGTTTATGCCGTCGTCACCGTGATGGAGAGTATGCTCGATCCCGTCTCCCGCGCCATTGCCAACGCGCCCATCGACGACGAGCCGGAGACTGAAGCAGAGCGCAAGGCCGTTGCCGCTTCCAAGGCGTGGATGGCTGAGCATCCCGGCCATGGTATTGCCTTCGAGGACGTGCTCTCTGAGCTTGGCGTCACCGTCGAAGAGCTTCAACGCTGCAAAGACGTCGCTTGAAGAAAATTATCATTACTCCGCAAGCCAGGGCAGACGTGCGCCGCATCGACCGCGAGGATGCCATGCGCATTCTGGCCGCGCTGGATCGCTTCGCCCGTACCTCCGAGGGTGACATCAAGAAGCTGCAAGGCAACTCCGGCGAGTTGCGCCTCCGCGTTGGCGACTATCGTGTCCGTTTCAACGAAGAACCACCCGGCACTATCCTCGTCCACGCCGTCCTCCATCGCTCTGAAGCCTACCGCTAAGCAACGGCCTGGGCGATCTCGGCGAGAATCTCGCGTGCAGCCTGAGCCGGGTCCGGCGCCTTTGTGATGGGCCGCCCGACGACCAGCATGGAAGCTCCTGCCGCGATGGCATCGCGTGGAGTGGCGATGCGTCTTTGATCGCCCGCATCGCTGCCTGCGGGACGGATTCCCGGGACCACCAGAAATGCTTCCGGCCCAAGCTCCTGTCGAAGGAGGGCTACCTCTTCGGCGGAGCAAACCATGCCGCGAATTCCCGAAGACCATGCAAGCCGCGCCAGCCGCAGCACCTGCTCTTGTGGAGTGGCAGATACGCCCACGCCTCGAAGCTCTTCGGCATCCATGCTTGTAAGCACCGTGACCGCGAGCAGGCGAGTCGGCGCTTTGACCGCCTCAACTGCGGCGCGCATCATCGCCCCTCCACCGCTGGCATGAATCGTCATCAATCCGGCACCGGCCTGGCTGGCCGAGCGTACGCCTCCGGCAACGGTGTTGGGAATGTCATGCAGCTTCAGATCAAGAAAAATCTTGTATCCCCGCCGCTGAAGCTCGGCGACCAGCGCGTTGCCCGCGGCGTAGTAGAGTTCCATGCCCACCTTCAGCCAGCGGCAGCTTTCTCCCAGCATATCTACAAGACTGAGCGCGGAGCGGGCATCGGGAACATCCAGCGCAACGGCCAACTTCTCCTTTGCACTAACCAGAGCATCTTCATGGACAGGATTCACATATTCAGTCTACAGATTCACCTGCTTCATCTGCTATGGTGACGACAGAGATGCAGACGGTTCTCACCATTGCCGGATTCGATCCATCCTCAGGCGCAGGCATCACGGCGGACTTGATGGTCTTTGCGGCGTATGGCCTGTACGGAACATCGTGCATCACTTCGCTGACGATTCAATCGACGCTGGGCGTCCGCTCGGCTCATGCGCTCGATGCCGAGCTGGTGCATCAGACGCTGGACTGCCTGGATCAGGACATGCCGCCCGCCGGGATCAAGATCGGAATGCTCGGCTCCGCCGCCGTCGTGGAGACGGTAGCCGATTATCTGACGCATCTTCGCCAGCGTCTTCCGTATATTCCGGTTGTCCTCGATCCGGTGCTGAACTCGTCGTCGGGCAGGGAACTGCTGTCGGAGAAAGGTCTCGGCGCGATGAAGTCGCATCTGCTGCCGCTGGTGGACTGGATCACTCCGAACCTCGCGGAGTTGAGTCTCCTCTCGGGTCTTCCCGTAATCCGCAAAGAGGACCTGCTGCCTGCGGCGCGAACCCTGCAACTGATTCATCCCGGACTAAATGTCCTGGCTACAGGAGGGCATCTCGATCAGCCGCATGACCTGCTGGCGATGCCGTCGTCGGAGGCTGTCTGGCTGCCCGGCGAAAAGATTGAAACAGTTTCGACGCATGGCACCGGATGCACGCTGTCGAGCGCGTTACTGAGCCGTCTGGTTCTGGGGGATGTTCCGCTTGCCGCAGCCGAGTCGGCCAAGCGATACGTGACTGAGGCCCTGCGATCGGCGGTTCCGACCGGACGCGGCAACGGCCCGCTCCACCATCTCTGGCCATTGCGCCTGCCGCACCATTCGTGACAACTAGAAGTGGCCGAAGTAGAAGCGGTCGAGGAGCAGCCAGAACCACAGCACGGGCGTGGCCAGCAGCAGAGCGTCGATGCGGTCCAGAATGCCGCCATGCCCCGGCAGGATGGTGCCCGAGTCCTTCACGCCCGCGCCCCGCTTGATGGCCGACTCCAGCAGGTCTCCGGTCTGCGCGGCGACGTTGAGGATGGCAGCCAGCACCAGCATCTTCCAGAACGGCTCGGAGATGTAGAGCAGCGTACTTCCGCCAGCGCGGCGAGCCAGAGCGTTTCCGGCGATGATCAGCAAGGTCGCAGCCAGCAGGCTTCCGGCCACGGACGCAATGGAGCCTTCCCACGTCTTGCCGGGGCTGAGCCGGGGAGCCAGTTTGTGGCGGCCCCAGGCGCGTCCTACGTAGAGCGCGGCGACGTCTCCGGCCCAGA
>WQYS01000172.1 GCA_009781125.1 Acidobacteriaceae bacterium
GGCGTCAGGGGCTTCAGCTCGTCGATGGTGATCGCCTGATCGAGCGTGAACGCGCCCGCCTGCGTCCTGCGCAGCGCGCAGAGCTGAGCGCCGCATCCGGCCATCTGGCCCAGCTCGTGCGCCACCGAACGCACATATCCGCCAGCCGAGACCTTCATGGTGAACGTGGCCTCACCGTCCGCAAGCGCGAGCAGGCGAAAGTCGTGAATGACGATGCGCGCCGGTTTTACCGGAACCTCCGCGCCTGCCCGAGCCAGCTTGTGCGCGGGTACGCCGTTGATCTTCTTGGCGGAGTAGACTGGCGGCATCTGGTCCATCTCGCCGCGGAAGTGCTCCGCCAGCCGGGTCAGTTCGCTGAGAGAAAGCGTCAGCGGCTGCGCAGCCGTTGTAGCCTCGCCTTCGCAGTCAAAGGTGTCGGTGGCGAACCCGAAGCGGATGCGGCCTTCATAGGACTTGTCCGCCTGGTCGAAGAACTGCGCCAGCCGCGTGTAGCGTCCGAGCAGCAGAGGCAACACTCCGGTTGCCATGGGGTCAAGGGTTCCGAGATGGCCGATTGACTTCTCCCCCGCCACGCGCCGGACGATGGCGACAGCATCATGCGAGGTCATGCCTGAAGGTTTATCGAGTACCAGCAGTCCATTCATGTATGGACTAGTGTAAATGGCTGGAGATACTCTGGGTGCCCCACACATGACGCAGTTTTATCGCGTCATGTGTGGGATCTTTTGCCACATAAGCATCCCTGTCGCCGCGGCGACCGATGAAACCGCCATGTACGGAGTACCCCGTTCTTACTTCCGTTCATACTTACATTTGTAGAAGTGCGCTAACCTTTTGAGGATATGTATTTTTCCAGAACCATAGCCATTCTGGTGCTGTTGACGGCGGCGATATTCGTGCTCCGGTTTTTCTGGCGGCGTCTGCCGGGACGCCTGCGAGCCGCGCTGCTTACCGCCGCTGGCATCTGCGTCATGTTGCAGGTGCTCATGATCCTCTCGCGCTGGAGTCTCACCTCCAACCTTGCGAACACGCTGATGTACTGGGCCGCCGCCGCGAGTTACCTGCTGATCCTTATGCGCTTCAGCCTGGTGCGTCCACGATGGCTGACTGCTTTCTGCGCTGTGGTTCTGCTGCTTCCTATCTTCTCGGCCTCAGTGCTGCTTCCATTGATGGAGATTTTCTACTACAAGGACACCGACTACTTCAGCATCGGCAAGCCCTATCTGTGCGAACGCCGTCCCTGGGGAGGACGGCGCATGCCGAAGAACTACGGCTTCAGCGTAAGCGTCTTTTACGAGCCGCGGCTGGCGCCATTCCTGAAGCATCGCCTGCGCGGCAGCGCATTCAATATCGACCAGTGCCAGGCAACCGCATCGACCGCCGTGGTATACGAAAGCTCCGACGAGATTCTGTTTCATTGCCCGGCAAATCCGCGAGGCAACGCCGTCAATCATATTCTGCCTTTGAAGTAGCCTGCGATGGATAATCTGGACGAGTGGGTAGAATGGTATGAGATATGTTAGTGTGGAACTCCTTTCTGATAGCGTTCGGCGCGCTGCTGCCTATTCTTAATCCATTTGGCTCGGCCCTGGTGTTTCTGGGATTGGTAGGAGAGGTTCCGCCTGCCGTCTACCGCTCGCTGGCGCGCAAGATTGCTATCAATAACGCTATATTTCTGGGTATCTTCGAGCTTCTTGGCTCCGCCATTCTGCACTTCTTCGGGATATCGCTGCCCATTGTCCAGCTTGCGGGCGGCATTGTCATTGCCATTATGGGATGGTCCGTGCTGAACAAGGAAAGCTCCGAGGCCAGCGTCAAGGACAAGCGCAACCAAACTTCAGATATCGATTTTCGCCATCTTCGCGCGCAGACGTTTTACCCACTTACGTTTCCCTTGACGTCGGGCCCCGGCACTCTAGTGGTGCTGCTTACGCTGAGCGCGCGTTTTTCCGATCCTGACAGATCGGTTACGCTACTCGGTCATCTGGGACTTTATATAGCCGTCCTGGTTTTGAGCGTGATCGTATACCTCTCCTTCGCCTATGCGGCCACGATCACGAAGAAGATTCCACAGTCTACGGCGCACGGAATCCTGCGCGTCGTCTCGTTTATCCTGATGTGCATCGGCGTGCAGATAGCCTGGAACGGCCTTGCCGTCTTACTGCCCGAGGTTGCGAAACACTGAAAGTAATTGCTACTGCTTTTTCAGCACGGCTGTTCCCTTTTCATCCATAAGAATTGCAGCCTGCATCTTACGGAAATCCGCGGCGCGATCAGCGGGAAGCTCTACTTTGCGAATCGTGTATTCCCTTTCGTAGTGAAGCGCGTTTTCCTTCGCCGTAACGGATGAGTGATAGCTGGCAAAGTCCATGTTCAGGCTTACAGGATCAGGTGTTTCATCAACCACGTAACCAGAAGGCAAGGCGATGTCGAAGACATCGCGCCAGCTTCCGGTTGCTTTGAGATTAATAGGAACCGTTCGCGGCTTATCGTCATAAGCTGCCGCCAGAGCTCCGACAACACGCGGACGAACCAGTAGCAGAGGTCCGGCTGCGCGTGCATAGCTTGCTTCTGTAACTCCATAGCGGATTTCGAGTGGCTTATCGAGCGTGGCTGGCCTGGTAAATGAAAAAGAATCCAGAGTAACTCCAGGCAGCATCGAAGCTACGTGTTTCTCCCACCATTTGCGGCGTTCGTCTTCATCGGTAAACTTCAAAAAATCTCTTAATTCCGCGCCGTCCGTACCTATGTGTTTTGTCTCCACCGTGCCCGAGAGAGTTCCATCGGCGGACAACTTGAATGTGCCTTTTTGTTCGGTCCCATTGCTGTCCGGATCGAGAACAGGCAGAGCTATAATCTGGCTCGATGCTCCGCGAGCCAGCAATCCATAACCGCCTTGCAGATAAGAAGGAAGATTGCCCGCCGGAGTTTGATCGTTGGTGGGATCGAAGATCAGGTAGCGCTTGCCATCCTTCGCCTTGACAACAGCCATCCATCGCGGATCCTTCACGTCCTCCGGCAGCTCAATCGCAGTTATCATGTGATTGCCATACATCGACGGCGCTGCCGGATCGACAACTCCGCGCCTGGTATCCACAAGCATGTAATAAGCGCGAATACCGGCAACCTGCAGCATCGAGATCAGCAAAGTAGTTTTATCTTTGCAATCGCCGTATTGATTGCGAAAGATATCCGGCGCACGATTAGACTGCAAGCCGCCTATGCCTCGCTCAACTATAAAATACCGGATATTCTTCTGAATAAATTCTGTAATTCGACTTACATTTGTATAGAAATCTGCAGTTCCGGCAATCAGGCTTTCGGTTTTCGCTGTAATCTCCGGCGACGGGTCGGGACGATTCTTTTGCAGGTCTGTTGTCCACTGCCCAATGGCGCGCCACTGGCTATCAACGCCTTCCACTGCGGCTTCGCCCCACTGAACAGACATGCGCGCCGCTAAAGCGCTCCATTTAGGAGGAGAAGGAATATCGCGTAGTGTCAGCGCGGGCATATTGCGAATCTCCCATCGCCAGTGGTTAGGAGCGGCTTCAACCGGAGTAACTGCCTTGTAGTTATGCCATGCCTGGGAGTACGCGCGTCCCGGCGGCAAATCCAGTTCCATCGCCTGGTATACCACTGGAGTACGGGATTGAATCTGCCAGATATTCTCGCGCATGTAGGGAGCCATTAATTCTTCAGATTCGCACACGACTGTAGCTCCCACGTCTACGGCAGGAGGGTGCGCTACGCGCGTCTTATCCGTACTAAGCATAATAGGAATGCCGACGCTGCCCATTTCCGTAAAATCCGTATCTTTAGCCTGGAATTGTTTACCGTCGGCGGTAATAGTCCACGCATGAAAGTAGTTGATCTTTTGATCTATATCGTAGGTAACGCTACATGCGGCGCGCCTTCCCTGCGGCTTCAGAACACGAATCAGTTCTCGCTCGCGCTCTGTCGCCCGGCCTTCGGCATCGATAGTTTCCACATATTCATCGTATAAAATGACCGTGCTGGCATCATTAACAAGATCGCCGATTGGTGTGGGCGTCTTGTTGGCATCGAGCGCCCACTGCGGAACATCAAGCTGCTTCTTATTCCCGAACCCCTTATCTTTGCCAAGTCCGCCAGCAGCGCACGGCATGGAAAAGAGAACCGAAAATAAAATGGCAAGAAGAAATTCGCAGCGCTTACCGAACCACATAATAATTAATTTCCTTTTGCATCTCCATCACGAGTAAGTACAACCTGTTGCTGGTCCGCTGTAGCTACCTTCAGATAGAAGTCATGCAAGCCGGTGTAGGCCTCTGGTTTCAATAGAATAAAATTGTGCGCCAGAGCGCGCGAAACAGTTACTGTATCTTTTTTCTGCTCCGACACGATCTTCATGACGGCAATGTTCTCCCAGTTGTGGTCTGTTGCCTGAGGCATGCTCTCAACCGAATAACCAGCCGGGATACTATACTCCACACTGTCAGTGTCAAGCCTGGCGTACTGCACATCAATGGGCGCAAAACGCTTCTGCTCGGAGACAAAAGGATGCTTGCCGCGCGACTGGAAGAAGGAGCCCGGCAGAAACACGCGCTTGCCTGTCACCGTTCCCATGTTCCCGCTGATGTCTACGATAGCGAGCAGATTAGAATCCGGATTGTCCATGCCGAGGAAATGATTCAACTCTGCCTCTACGCCGTCGGGCATGTCGCCGCGAAGAGATTCATTGAACCGCTTCTTGACCTCATCGGCGTCATTGCGTAGAGCAAGCTGCCTCCAGCGCAGAGCCTCCGGGCCAGTCATTACGACCGAAATGCTTCCGGTGATCATGCCCGTAGGGTCAAGCTCGACTTGGGCCACACGGTTCACGACGGCGTCTGTATAGTTGTTGGCTGGAACCGATATAAAAGCAGCTCCTTTCTCCGAGCCTCCGAAGCCGCTGGCTAAGTAATGCCACCATGCCATCTGTCCAAAGGGACACATCGCCTGACCCGGATCGAGATAGACTTTCTTGCCATCGATCTCGACGATAGCAATGTTGTCATTAAGTTGGCGGCTGGAGAGGTACTGCACATTAAATATCGTGTAGGCACGGTTGGCGACCACGCCAGGCCATGCCTTCAGACCGGCTGCGCGGGCCAGTCCTACATAGAGCAATGCAAGCTGATCTCCCGTGCCGCTCTTCTGATTCCAGACGTCCGCAGCATTCTTGGCGTCCTTTAAGTTTTCAGCCTTGAGTTCTGACTCGGACCTCTTGCGGCTGAAGTCGGTATTGTCCAGCTTCATCACGGCGGCGTATATCTTGCGCGCCTTTTGTTCCTGCGTATCCGTCGGCGCGACCAGTTCAGCAACTGCGGGACTCAACTGCTTGGCAGAGTCGATAAAGCTATTCGTGTCTTTCTCCCACTGCTTGCCTGCCCCTTTCCAGTAATCTCCCCCCGACATAGCATCGGAGTAATAAAACCGCACGCCCCATTTCAGCGTATTGAGCGGCGGCGTCCAGTCTTCGTCCGTAAGCGCCGGAATGTCCGTCAGGTCCAGCATATAGCGTCCTTGTGTATCCACCTTCACCTTGTCCAGATCAAACCCGGTGGTAGCCCACATCAGCCGATTCAGATAGTTGCCTTTGCTGTCCACGATCTTACGCATCATTCCAACCGGCGCCGGCTTATACACGTAGTGCGCTTTATGGATGAAGTACGGCTCCTGAATCTCCCACTGGGGGCTGAAGTACCAGTTGTCGCCATA
>WQYS01000173.1 GCA_009781125.1 Acidobacteriaceae bacterium
CATGATTTACACGATTGTAGTCCGGGGCTAACCATTTCTCAGCGGGGGGGCCACGTAAGGAAGTTATGGGAGAGTCAATCTTGCGCACCAGCTACCTGCGGGAAGCCATGGCACATAGGGGTACGCCTAAAAAGCATACTCGCGTCCCAGACGCAATCGGAACATCTTCGCAGAGTCGAATAGGTAAACATAGGACGCGATCTCGGATCTTTGACAATCGAATAGCCAGGATAACTGCATAAAAAGCAATGATCCTGCCGGAAAGCGTGAAAATCTTTCCTGCGATGGCCCTGGTTCCCCATCCATGAGGGACACCGGACGATACTTCCCTGCTTTATAATGTCCGATAATAGCCTCAACGGAAGTCCAGGCGGCAGGAGTCTTGAATGAAGCTGAGAAATATCCTAGCAGTGGCAGTTCTAAGCATCTCATCGGCGGCGCTTGCGCAGACCACCATGACTACCGTCGATTGCGACCGGACGGCACCGTGCTCGATGGATATAAAGGCCATGCTGGTTGGCGTCAATCAAGAGGGCATCGCCCTTACGGTTCCCAACCAGATCAGCTTCTCCCTGGTTCCCGGAGCTCTGGTTCCTGGCAACCAGCCTTTAACCGCGGTTACGAACTGGTATCTTGACGCCTCCTATTCCAATATCTGGGTGGACGCCTACTTCAAAGATGCGGCCAATGCAATGGTTGCCATCGCGGACTCCGGGCCAGCTACGGCGATGGGGGGCAACATCCCTGCATATGCCATCATGGCGCAGCAGAATGGACACGGTGGAACAGCTGCGTTTACCTCCCCATCCGCCATCCTCAGTGGCGCCGATCCTCTGCTGGGGGAGAATCTTGCCCAGGCCGCATTTCCAATCAAAAACATTGTGCTCTCCTCTACGACCACGACGACTGACCCCTCTGGCACGAATATCTACGCCGGACAGGATACTTCGTACCTGAATCTGTGGATCGACTTCAGGCCAACCTCCCCGATTTACGGAGTCCTTTACCCCTCGATAGGGGGCACATGGCAGGGCGTCGTGTACGTTAGAGCACAGGCGTACTGATTCGTAACTTTTGTTCGATGGTCACCAGCACATCTTCGCGGCCCATACCCTGCTGCCGCAGCGCGCGTAGCGCAAGCGCATCGTGACGCTTGGCGAGACGTACTCCGTTTTCGTCACCTATCAGAGCCGCGTGGAAGTATTCCACACGGGGAAGTCCGAGCGCACGCTGCAACAGAATCTGACGCGCGGTTGACTTCAGCAGATCGGCTCCGCGAACCACCTCGGTGATCCGCATCGCCGCGTCGTCTACGGCACAGGCGAGCTGATAGCTGGGCACTCCGTCCTTGCGCCAGATGAGGAAGTCTCCGAAGTCCCGGCCTGCTATGAACGCCTGCTCGCCCAGGTTGCCGTCCTGAAAACGAATCGTCTCGCCGTCAGGGACGCGGAAACGGTAGTTCATCCCCGCGACGAGCGTCTGCGGCAAGGACGGATTCGCCGGGCGGCACCTTCCGCTGTAAACCGACTCGTCGTTCGAGTCTTCGTGCGGAGCCTGCGTCATCAGCGCCAGTTCTCTGCGGCTGCACGTGCAGGGATAGGCAAAGCCCGCCGCCAGCAGGCGTTCGCAAGCCTCCCGGTAGAAGGCGAGCCTCTCGGACTGCACCACCATAGGCGGAGTCCACTCGACGCCAAGCCAGGCGAGGTCTTCGATCATCGCAGCGACAAACTCCTGCTTGGAGCGCTGCGGATCGAGGTCTTCGTTGCGCAGCAGAAGCGTGCCGCCGTGTTGCTTTGCGTGCTGATACGCCGTCCAGAAGGTCGCCGCATGACCAAGATGCAGCAAGCCCGTCGGAGAAGGCGCCAGTCGTCCGATGTAGTTCATCATCCCTCTACATAAAGTCCACGCCATACTGTACAGGAATCTGCGTAAAAGCAATACGTGTCGGAGCACTCTCGCGCGCCGGCAGCATTCCGGCGAAGTGCAGCGTGGTGTGGCCGTACTTCAGGTTCAGCCGGTCCATAGTTGCCGAAAGCTCGGCGCGATTGTCGGGATCACCAAAAAGCTCGTTCTGGTGCTCGTGCTCCGGGATCAGCTCGCGCAGAGTCACTCCGACGAAGAATGGCCGCCGGAACTCCTCCCCCTGCGGACGCCTGCTCCAAACGCCGCGCAACGCTTCGAGCAGCGTCAGCGTGTCCTGACACTGATGAAAGCGCGCCTCCATGCCCCAGCCCGAGTGCTTGAGGCCGCTGAAGTGGCGTTTCGTCCGCACGCGCTCTGCCTGTTCGCGCGTGAGCTGATAGCGAATGGTGACCGCCATGGCCCCGGTGTAGAACTTTTCCATGCGCAGCCGCATGGCCGCCTTGTGCAGCAGCTTGTTGGCGACGGCCCAGGCTCCCTCCTCCGAGCGCAGCTCCGGAGCCATGACATGCGAGTGACCGAGCGACTTCTGCACCTCGCTCACCACGGCCGCGCCGTCGTCGCCGGTCTCGTCGCCGCGCAGCCAGTGGTAGAGGCGGTCGCCCCACACGCTGTCCCATAGATTGTGCATTCCCGCGCGGTCAAGCGCCAGCAACTGCTCCATCGTGTGGATGCCCTTGGCGTTCAGCCGCACCTCGGTGCGCGCACCCACGCCGGGAAGGTCGCGCAGCTCCAGATGAGCGATGGCGCGCGGCAACTGCGAGGGAAGCAGGCCGATGAGTCCGTCGGGCTTCTGCATGTCGCTGGCGATCTTGGCCAGATAACGGTTCGGAGCCATGCCAATCGAACAGCGCAGCGCCTCGCCAACGTTCTTGTAAATGGACTGCTTGATGTTGAGCGCAATCTGCCGCGCCCGTGAAGGCTCCTGCTCGCGGCCAATTAACTGGCAGACCATCTCATCGACGGACGGCGTATGCGCCACCGGACAGCAAAGCTCCACGGCGTCGGCGATGGCCTTTGAATACTTTGCGTACTCCGCGTGATTCCCCGAGATAAAAACGATCTCCGGGCATTTCTGTTTGGCCTCGCCCACCAGCGTACCGGTCTTGATGCCGAGCGCCTTAGCCTCATAGCTGGCGGCGATGCAGCAGGTGGTATCGGCCATCATGGGAACGACAGCAAGCGGACGGTTGCGGTACTCCGGATGCAACTGCTGCTCGACCGAGGCAAAGAAGCTGTTCAGGTCAACATGCAGAAAGCTGAACCGGTCGGATTGGGAGGCAAAGGACACGGCGATGCTGGAATTATATATCTTCGCCTTTTGTTTGCCTCAATGCGGGCGGAAGCGCTTCAGAACTCGATGCCGCGCTGCGCCAGAATCCCTTTCTGGTAGGCGTGTTTGACCTCGCGCATCTCGGTGACGGTGTCGGCCAGCTCGACCAGCGCCGGATGCGCGTTGCGCCCGGTCAGGATGACGTGAACCATCTCCGGCTTGCGGCGCAGAACCTCGGCCACCTTCGCTGCATCGAGCATCTTGTAGCTAATGGCATAGTTGATCTCGTCGAGCACTACCAAGTCCCACTCGCCGGAGAGGATCGCCTCGGCGGCCTCGCTCCAGGCCTGCTCGACCATGCGGATGTCCTCCGGATCGGTCTCCGCGCCGCCGACCTTCACGAAGCCGCGCCCCATCTGCTTCATCACGAAGCCCTCGCCCAGCAGCTTGGCCGAGTCCAACTCGCCGTAGTGCCACGAACCCTTGAGGAATTGCAGTATCAGCACCCGCATGCCGTTGCCTGCGGCGCGAAAGGCCGTGCCCAGAGCCGCGGTCGTCTTGCCCTTGCCGGGACCGGTGTTGATCAGAATCAGTCCGCGGTGCGATATTCCGGTTGTTTCAGTCATCATTTCTCTCGCCGTCATCCTGAGCGTAGCGAAGGACCACCGCATTTGCCTATGCTCAGTACAATTTTTCGGGTTTCCTGTAAGGTCCGTTGCCACCATGTACGAAATGCGGGGGTTCTTCGCTTCGCTCAGAATGACGTTTTATAAGTTCATAAACATAGGAGAACACATCGGCCTGTGGACTGTATCAGTGGCCGCAGTGATAGGGATGTCCGGCAAGAATGGTGAAGGCGCGGTATACCTGCTCGGCCAGGACCAGACGCGCGAACTGGTGCGGCAACGTCATAGAGCCGAGTGACAGCACCAGGTCCGACTTCGCGAGCGCGTCCTGACTCCAGCCATCGTGAGGGCCTACAGCGAAGACAGCTTGGCGAAGCCCCCGTTCCCGTACGGAATCGATCTGCGCGGCAAAAGACTCCGACGACAAGCCCTTGCCGCGAAGATCGAGCAGAACTGCATAGGTGGATTTCGCCGCGCGCTCGCGCTCCAGCCAGCGCAGAAACTCGTCTTCGCTGCGATGGCTGGCCGCCTCAATCGGCGTGTAGCGGCGCGTTCGCTTGACGTAGTCGGCGATCATGGCGTCGATGGCCTTGTCGGCCGCCGGTCGAATTGCCGTGAGCAGGATGTTCATCGAATCCGCATGTCGCTTCTAGGTAGGCCAAGCCTTTAGGCTTGGCTCTCTCAATCCTTGCAAGGAACCGGCTTTAGCCGCTGGGGTATGCATTTACGCCGTCTCGGAAGGCATACCCCAGGGGCTAAAGCCCCTTTTATTACATCCCCGAGAATGCCAAGCCTAAAGGCTTGGCCTACCTAGAAGCAAAAGCACTTCATCGTAGCAATATTCTTTCAGGGATTGACTATCTCGAAGCCCGCTTCGCCGTTTTCTTCACGACTTTCTTCGTGGCTTTCGTGACTACGGTCTTCTTTGCGGCTTTCTTTGCCGGAGCCTTTTTCACCGCAGACTTCGTGGCCGTCTTCTTCGCGGCAGTTTTCTTGGCCGGACTCTTTACGGACTTCTTCGCAGCCGCTTTCTTTGCCGGAGACTTCTTTGCGCGCGAGGCCACAATCTTTTTCTTGACCTCGGTATTCAGCTCATCGACGCTGATCGTGATGGCCGATTTGCGCAGCCGCTCCAGGCCGTAGAAGGCGCGCTTCTCCGGCGAGAAGATATGCACGATGAAATCGACATAATCCATCAGAATCCACTCGGCCTGGCGGCGGCCCTCGACCGAGTTCGGATAGGTCCCGAACGTGCGCTTCAGCCGCAGCTCGATCTCGTCGCAGATGGCGAGGCGCTGGCGGTCGTTGGTTCCGTTGCAGATCAGAAAGAAGTCGGTGAGGCCGCTCTCGGCGGGGTCCAGCGCCAGGATGCGGAGGTCTTCGGCTTTCTTGTCCTCGGCGGCCGCGGCGGCTGCCAGCAGAAGCTGGTGGCTTTCAGTAGATGGCATGTGTCTCCTTGCATTTCATGGTATCAAGAGCCTTGCTTCCGAACACCATATAAACCGTGCTCCGCGATGTAGCGTGCGACACCCTCCGGAATCCAGCCAGCGCACGATTCCCTTTCGGCCAACTGACGCCGCAGCTCCGTCGCCGAAATATCCTCATGGACCGCTCCGAGCAGATGCACTCTGGCTCGCTGCTCCGGCGCGAAGCCTAGAGCTTCGATCTCCTCCAGCCGGAAGCCCGGCCTGCTGACGACGATCCATTCGGACAGTTCGAGCAGCCGTTCGGGATGACGCCACTCGGGAAGCGTAAGAAAGCTGTCCGCGCCGGCGATGGCAAAGAGCCTTGCGCGTGGATGTTCGCGGCGGAGCGCCTCCAGCGTTTCGAAGGTGTAGTTCGGCGAGCCGTCCGCGTGAGGAGCGTCGATGGAAGAGGCCGCGAAACGAGCGTCTGCCGCGCACACCAGCCG
>WQYS01000174.1 GCA_009781125.1 Acidobacteriaceae bacterium
AGCAGCAAGGGGCCGCATGGCTCGGGATGCTTAAGCAGCACCGTCCGGAGCCTCCAGAAGATTTGCTGGCACGCATATTAAGCAAGACCAGCCAGGCCAGCCCAACTCCGGCAGCAAGCCCCGTTTTCGTGTTCCGGCCCGGCGGCCTGCGCGCCTTCGTGCATATCTTCATGCAGCCCCGGCTGGTGATGACCGCTGCCATGGCCTTCTTCTCCATTGCGCTGACGCTCAATCTGACGGGAGTCCGCGTCAGCACTCTGCGCGATCTCAGACCTGCCAGCATTCAACGAGCTATTTATGCAACCGGCGCGCGAGTTGCAGCAGGTCTCCGGCAGCGCGGCGCCCTTCAGGCAGAACGGTTTGAATCACAACTCCGAACATCCGAAACAGTCCGGTCCCTGGCCAGGGCCGGGCACCAACAGTAAAGGGGAACGGTATGAGCTGCTCCAACCATCCTGAACGCGAACACACTGCTTTTTGTCAGAACTGCGGCAAGCCTGTATGCACGGAGTGCGCCCGCAGCGTCGGCACATCTACCTACTGCGAGTCCTGCCTCGCCGCCCGGCTTGCGGGAACGGCCCCGTATCCCGGAGCTTCCGCCGGAGGCCAGAGTCCCGTGCTGGCCGCTATCCTGGGCTTCATCCCCGGCGTCGGCGCCATGTATAACGGCCAGTTCGTCAAAGGTATCGTTCACATAGCCGTCTTCGCCGTTCTGGTCTCGCTCAGCGATTACTTCGGCATCTTCGGTCTGTTCATAGCCGGATGGGTCTTCTACCAGGTGATCGAGGCCTACTACACGGCCCGCGCCCTCCGTGACGGGCTGCCGCTGCCCAATCCCTTCGGCCTCAACGATCTGGGTGAGCGGCTGGGTTTCGGCAGGTCGTGGACCCCGGGTGCGGGACCATTTGCGACTCCGGGAAGCGCGGTTCCGTCCGCTGCGCCGCCGCACCCAGACTGGACCGCAGCACCGGGTATCTACGCCAATCCCTATGCGGTTCCCGAGCCGCCGGTTCCGGCCACTGCGTCGAGCCGCTTTCCCTCAGCCGCCCTCTGGCTCATCGGCCTCGGAGTGTTCTTCTTCATCACCAACGAGGGCTTCTTTCACGTCTCGATGCAAAGGATTCTGCCCATCCTTATCATTGCCCTCGGCGTGTGGCTGTTTCTTCATTTGATGGGCCTTTCCGGCTCCAGCATGGCCGACGACGGCTCGGCCTGTTACCGCGTGCGGCTTGCCAACGCGCTGCGCGGCCCGGTCTGGATCGTGCTGATTGGGCTGCTGTCGCTGCTGGCGAGCTTCGGCATCCTTTCCCTGAGACGAAGCTGGCCCCTGTTCCTCATCGCCGGCGGAGGGATGGTCCTGCTGGACCGCTGGCTGCGCAACTCTGCCGCGGCCCGCGCCGCCGCGCCGCCTGCTCCCGAACAGCTTGATTCTCAAGAGGAGAGCCAGCCATGACAAACGTACCTCCTCCACCGCAGCCTCCTCCTGGCTACGACTGGCGCGCCTACCGCCGCGTCATGAGAGAGCAGGCGCGCATGCAGCGCAACATGCTGCGGGCGCAGCGCGATGCCATCCGTGCCCAGATGCGAGTCCAGATGCGAGCACAGAGACGCGCCCTGCGGCGCAGCTCCATCATCGGGCCGCTGCTGCTGATTGCCCTCGGCGTTGTCTTCCTCCTCATCGAGATGGGAAGGATCAGCTGGTATCAGGCCGGGTTCTGGTACAGCCGCTGGTGGCCTCTGGTTCTTGTTGGTATTGGCATCGTCGTGCTCATCGAGTGGATCGTCGATCAGCGCCTCTACTCCGGCGACGCGCCGTACCGCCGCACGCTCGGCGGAGGCGTCGTCTTGCTGTTGATTCTCCTCGTGGGAACAGGCCTTGTCTCGAACGCCGCGCGCAATCACGAATGTTTGCGCCATTCCATCCATATCGGTTACATCCAGTAACGGACTCGATCGGCTTTGGGGACCAAGTAATGCGGGCAACGGAGTACCATAGAAATAGAGTGAGCAGCGTGTCTCTGAATCCGGTGAGTCTATCCCGCATGGCGTCCGGCCATGATTTTGCCTAGCTGCGTTCATCTCCGCTGCTCGTCATCTGTTTGCAATCCATATACAACCCCTGTTTAGACAAAAGGACTTATGTTCGAACGCCTCGACCAACTCGAAGCCCGTTATGAAGAGCTGGGCCGCCAGCTTGCCGACCCCACGCTGGTGACCGATCAGAAGAAGTTCTCCGCGACCGCCAAGGCCCACCGTGATCTTGAACCCACGATAGAAAAGTTCCGCGAATTCCGTTCGCTCCAGGAGGAGGTCGCCGGAGCCAAGGCCATGCTCGAAGACCCGGAGATGAAGGAGATGGCACAGAGCGAGCTGACGACGCTCGAGCCGCGTCTGGCCGCCGTCGAGGACGAGCTCAAGATCATGCTGTTGCCCAAGGATCCCAACGACGACAAGAACATCGTCATCGAGGTCCGCGCGGGCACGGGCGGAGACGAGGCGTCGCTGTTTGCCGCCGAGGTCTTCCGCATGTATCTGCGTTTTGCTGAGCAGCACAAGTGGCGCGTCGAGGTTCTTTCCGATAGTCCCAGCGAGGTGGGCGGCCTCAAGGAGGTCACGGCCATCTTCGAGGGCGACAAGGTCTACTCGCAGATGAAGTACGAGTCGGGCGTGCACCGCGTGCAGCGCGTCCCGGCAACGGAGACGCAGGGGCGCGTCCACACCTCGGCGATCACGGTGGCGGTGCTGCCCGAGGCTGAAGATGTGGACGTGAAGATCGAGGCCAAGGACCTGCGCATCGATACCTTCTGCTCGTCGGGTCCGGGCGGGCAGTCGGTGAATACGACGTACTCCGCTGTACGCATCACGCATCTGCCGACGAACACCGTGGTCTCATGCCAGGACGAGAAGTCGCAGATCAAGAACCGCGAGAAGGCGATGCGCGTGCTGCGTTCGCGTCTCTACGAGGTGGAGATGGAGCGGCAGCACGCGGCGCAGGCCGCCGAACGCAAGTCGCAGGTAGGCTCGGGCGACCGCAGCGAGAAGATTCGCACCTACAACTTCCCGCAGAACCGGCTAACCGATCATCGCATCGGTCTGACGACGCACCAGCTCAACATGGTGATGGAGGGGATGCTCCAGCCCACCATCGATGCTCTCATCGCTCACAACGTGGCCGAGAAGTTGAAAGCTGAGACCGAAGCCGCTTAATCACACAAGACTCAACCGTGAAATAGAGCTATGCCCGGAACATCTACGAGTAATGATTCGACCGCGACAGCTTCTATCCACGGAGTGGATGCACGTGCGCTTTACCGGAAGATTACGTGGCGTCTGATTCCGTATCTCTTCCTGCTGTACATCGTCGCGTATGTAGACCGCGTCAATGTAGGTTTTGCGGCGATGGATATGAAGCGGCAGCTCGCCTTCGGAGACACCGTCTATGGAACCGGGGCGGGAATCTTCTTCATCGGCTATGCGCTGTTCGGCGTGCCCAGCAATCTGCTGATTCAGCGCGTGGGAACACGCCGCCTGATCTCCGGGATCATGATCAGTTGGGGCATCATCGCCACCATGATGATGTTTGTGCAATCGGTACATTCGTTCTATCTGGTTCGTTTTCTGCTGGGTGTGTCCGAGGCGGGATTTTTCCCCGGAATGATGTACTACCTCACCTTCTGGTTTCCTTCGTCCGAGCGTGGCCGGGCCGTGGCGAAGTTCATGACGGCCACCTCGATAGCGGGAGTTGTAGGAGGCCCGGTCTCCAGCGTCCTTCTGAAGCTCGACGGCGTAGCCGGTCTCCACGGATGGCAATGGCTGTTCGCTGCCGAGGGAATCCCCACGGTTTTATTGGGAATCTCCGTGCTGTTCGTTCTGAAGGATGGCCCCGGCCATGCCGGTTGGTTGCAGCCAGAGGAAACGCGCTGGCTGGCCGATGAGTTGTCACGTGACCGCACAAGCTATGGAGCCAATGAGCGCAGCACGTTCGGCGACGCCATCCGTATGCCAGCGGTCTGGGTTATGGCCGGTATCTACCTTGCAACTCAGATAGGCATATACATTGTGAATCTGTGGATGCCGCTGATCCTGGATAGCGCTGGCAAGGGAGCTTACAATTCCGTACACATTGCGCGTTATGCAGCCGTGCCCTATCTGCTGGCAGCGATCTTTACCGTGGCCGTTGGATGGAGTTCGGATCGAACCAACGAACGGCGAGGCCATCTTGCAGGATGTCTTGCGCTGGCGGCGGCAGGTTTCGCCTGGGCTGCCGTGGCTCACAGCTTTTTGATTGCGTTCAGCGCGATGTCGCTGGTGGCGATCGGAATGTGGAGTTCCATGGGGCCGTTCTGGGCGCTGATGACTCGCGCCGTAACCGGCACAGCCGCTGCCACCGGAGTTGCCATCGTCATCGGGGGTGGCGGACTTGGCGGCTTCATCGGCCCCTATGTCACAGGAAGACTAAGAGAAGCAACCGACAGCTTCGCCCGCGGGCTGTATGCGGTCAGCCTGCTCTCGCTCGCGGCAGCTCTTGTGAGTCTGGCAGTAAGAGCCAGAGCCAATACGAATCAGTAACAACTAGTGGGTCTGGAACGAGATGGTATCCTTGACGTTGGTTTGTCCATAATTTTCTTTCATTGAGGTGCCGGGAATGGCTACAGCAGCTATCGATAAGACAGCGGCGGATTATAAGGTTGCCGATCTTTCGCTGGCGGAGTTTGGCCGCAAGGAGATCGAGATCGCCGAGCAGGAGATGCCCGGCCTGATGTCGATCCGCAACAAGTATGCGCCGTCGAAGCCGCTGGCCGGCGTGCGCATCACCGGATCGCTGCACATGACCATTCAGACGGCGGTGCTGATCGAGACGCTATCGGCTCTGGGAGCCGACGTGCGCTGGGCAAGCTGCAACATCTTCTCCACGCAGGACCACGCCGCCGCTGCCATCGCCGTCACGGGCGTTCCCGTCTTCGCCTGGAAGGGCGAGACGCTCGAAGAGTACTGGTGGTGCACCGATCAGGCGCTCCGTCACAAGGGAGGATTGGGGCCGCAGATCATCATCGACGACGGCGGCGACGCCACCTTGCTGATCCACAAAGGCGTCGAGCTGGAGCAAGGTGACGGCTGGGTCAATACGCCCTCGTCCAACCAGGAGGAGCAGGTCATTAAGGATCTGCTCAAAAAGATCCACGCCGCCGATGCGACATGGTTCCAGAGGCTCGCAAAGGAGTGGAAGGGCGTCGCCGAAGAGACCACCACCGGCGTGCACCGGCTCTACAAGATGATGGAGCAGGGCACGCTGCTGGTGCCTGCCATCAACGTCAACGACTCGGTGACCAAGTCCAAGTTCGACAACCTCTACGGCTGCCGCGAGTCGCTGGTGGACGGCATCAAGCGCGCCACCGACGTGATGGTCGCAGGCAAAGTCGCTGTGGTCTGCGGCTACGGCGACGTGGGCAAAGGCTCGGCCAAGTCGCTGCGCGCAATGGGCGCGCGCGTGGTCATCACCGAGATCGATCCCATCAACGCGCTGCAGGCCGCCATGGAAGGCTACGAGGTCAAGACGCTCGAAGACACGCTCGGCTGGGGCGATATCTACGTCACCTGCACCGGCAACGTGGACATCATCACCTTCGAGCACATGCAGAAGATGAAGGATCAGGCCATCGTCTGCAACATCGGCCACTTCGACAACGAGATCGACGTGGCCACGCTCGAGGCCAAGTGCCAGTG
>WQYS01000175.1 GCA_009781125.1 Acidobacteriaceae bacterium
ATCTGTATGGCAGGAGTGGCATATATCTTTCAGGTTCAGCGCCATCAATCCATTCTGATGTGGCTATTGGTAGGCTTTATCGGCTTCTTTTCTTTTTCTCAGGGGGCTGTAATCTGGGTATACCTGAGCGAGATATTTCCCAATCGAGTACGCGCAAAAGGCCAGGCGCTTGGAAGCTTTACCCTTTGGTTCATGAATGCAATTGTCTCGGCGGCTTTTCCAATTGCCGCCGCTCACTGGGGAGCGCTCCCATTCTGGTTCTTCTCTGGAAGCATAGTTCTGCAATTCATCGTAATCTCTGCTACTTATCCCGAAACACACGGGGCGAGTCTGGAGTCCTTGCAGGAAAGACTAACTCTCGTCGGCTGATGAGAAGGAGGATATTTTGACATCGTTAGAACGAGTGCGTAACACAGTGGCCGGCAAGCCGGTTGACCATCTTGCCTGTCAGCCTATGACGATGATGTTTTCGGCCAAACACGCGGGGATGAAATATATCGATTACACCCGGGACGGACGAAAGCTGGCTGAAGCGCAGATTCGTACCTGGCATGATTTTCAAATCGATGCCCTGCTCACATGTTCCGATCCCGCTCGCGAGGTCATAGACATTGCGGGAGAAGGAAGCGTCGAATGGTACGAAAATCAGGGTCCCGCAATCATGGAAGAGCGCGCGGCGCTGAAGGAGAAGAGCAGGCTGAAGAAGTTTCGCCTGCCGGACCTTGACCCGGCGGGAAGGATGTACGACCGTATTCGTGCCATCGAAATCATGCGCAGCGAGGCAGGTCAGGAAACTTCGGTTGTGGGCTGGGTGGAAGGCCCTCTGGCTCTCGCCGCCGAACTGCGCGGTATCAGCCGCGTGATGACCGATTTTATCGACGAGCCTGAATTTGCCCGTGATCTGCTGCATTTCTGCGCCGATGTCGCCATTCTGTATGCCGACGCGCAGATCACTTCCGGAGCCGACACAATCGGAATGAGCGACGCTGCGGCCAGCATGATGGGGCCGAAGCTCTATAAGACATTTCTACTCGACGAGCAGATGCGGGTATTCGATCACATCAAGCGGAACCATCCTGAGGTAATGACCCGTTCTCACATGTGCGGCAAGACTAATGCTCTGGCTGCAGAGATGCGAGCTCTGCCTGTAGATATCTATGAGATTGACTTTCCGTCGGACCTTGCCAAGGTGAAATCGCAACTGGGAGACCGCGTTATAAGTGGCAATATATCGACCGTTGCCGACATGTTTGAAGGGACTCCGGAACAGGTTTACCAAGCTGCATCGAAATGTCATGAGGTATGCGGTAAGTACTTCATTGTGAGTTGCGGCTGCGAGGTACCGCGCGATGCTCCACCGGAGAACCTGAGAGCGCTTGTTCGCTATGCCACGGAGCATACGACTGGTTGAATATATGTCTGATGTCCTCAATCGATAGGCTTTCAAGCTGGAGAGACTGGTATGAACTCAAGAGAACGTGTACTCATGTCGCTGAACCACCAGGAGCCGGATCACGTGCCAATCGACTTTTCTGGCCACCGCTCCTCGGGTATCGCCGCGATGGCCTATCCGCACCTGCGGGCTGCGCTTGACCTTCCGCCCAGGCCAGTACGTGTCTACGACCCTATCCAACAGCTAGCAATCGTGGATGAGGACGTTCTGGACCGGCTGGGCGTTGATGTCATCGAAATGGGACGCGCTTTTGCGCTTGAGGACTCGTACTGGGCCGACTGGGTGCTGCCCGACGGAACGCCGTGCAAGATGCCTGTGTGGGCGCTTCTGGATCGGGGAGATGGCGAGTGGGTGCTCCGCTCCGCCAGTGGACGGGGCTTGGGCCGTATGCCCGACGGGGCCGATTTCTTCGACCAGACGTATTGGCCGTTTCTCGAAACAGAGAATCTCAACCGGATTCCCGAGATATTCAACGAATGCATGTGGACAGCAATTGCCGCACCGCCTGGACCTAGCGCTCCCGATGCTGTCAGCCTAGCTGAAGGCGCAAGACGTTTGCGCCGCGAGACAGATCGTGCGATTCTCGGGGGATTTGGCGGTAACCTGCTTGAGCTTGGGCAGTGGATTTACCGCATGGATAATTTCATGATGATGCTGGGTACGGAACCCGGACGTGTACATGCGTTTCTGGATAAAGCGACCGAGGTGCATATGGCCAACCTGGAACGCTTTCTCACCACAGTCGGCGACAGTATCGACATAATTCTGTTTGGCGATGATCTGGGCGGTCAGAATGCTCCGCTGATGTCGCCCAGAATGTACCGCGAGTTCTTCAAGCCGCGCCACTCTATGATGTGGAAACGCGCCAAACAGCTTGCTGGAATCAAGGTGATGCTGCACTGCTGCGGAGCCGTCCGGCAGATTCTGCCCGATCTGATCGACGCCGGTTTGGATGCCATCAATCCCGTGCAGATCAGTTGCCACGGAATGGACGCCGAAGGTCTGAAACGCGATTTCGGTAGAGACATCACGTTCTGGGGCGGCGGCTGCGACACGCAGCGGATTCTTACTCGCGGTACGCCGGAACAGGTGAGAGAACACGTTCGTCGTCAAGTGGCGGCACTTGCGTCCGGTGGCGGTTTCGTCTTTCAGCAGGTGCACAACATCCTAGCCAATGTTCCAGCCGAGAATATTGTTGCAATGTTTCAGACAGTTGCCGGCGCGAGCTATGCTGTGGACGCCTGATGCCAAGATGTATTCCCGTGGAACATAGTGTGCGTAGTATCTGCTTCCAGCTCTTCGAGAACAAGAAATATATGATAAAAATAGCTTGTAAAGCAAAACACTATCTATGAGCAATTGCTCAATGTGAGTGTTTGCCGTGTATCACGGATGTATTACCAATCTGAAATTGCCATGGGATGTCGATGTGAGGATATACGAAAAAGTGTGGGCTGGAGTTGATATTGGCGGCACGAAGACTGCTGTCGTTTTGAGTTCAAACCCTCCAGTAGTTCTGAAACGCATTGAGTTTCCCACTCATTCCCAGAATGGGCCAGGCCCTGCTGTAAAGGGGATTATCAGAGCTATCCATGAAGCACTCGTGTCGCAGCAACTGACTCCGGCCGATCTGCACGCAATTGGGGTTAGTTGCGGCAGTCCTCAAGACCCCGTCGCCGGAGTTATCCAGGCGCCGCCAAATCTCTCCACATGGATCGATGTGCCGATTACGTCGCTGTTGTCGAACGAGTTTGGCGTTCAGTGTCATCTGGAAAACGATGCCAACGCCGGAGCTCTTGCCGAGTACCACTACGGCGCAGGAAAAGGGAGCAGAAGCATGGTGTTTCTTACCATGGGTACCGGCCTCGGGGCCGGCCTGATTCTTGATGGACGGCTTTACAGAGGCATAACTTTTGCTGCAGGCGAGATAGGTCACGTGCGGCTCACGCGTTCAGGACCGGTCGGCTACCACAAGGCGGGATCAGCTGAGGGCTGGGCGAGCGGAGCCGGCATGGCGCAGATCGCCACTCGAAGCGTCCAGAGGGCTTTGGAGCGCGGTCAGACAACTACTCTGACAAAAAACGGAGATGGAGCTAATGGGGTAACCGCTCCTTTATCTGCGCGTGAAGTGTGGATGCAAGCGCAGCAGGGCGACGTTATCGCTCAGAACATCATTCGCAACTCCGGCAGAAAGCTGGGCGAAGCGCTGGCGATCCTGATCGATCTGCTGAATCCCGATTGTATTGTGATCGGTGGTTTGGCTATGCGCATGGGCGACGCCATCCTGGGTCCGGCCCGCGACGTCGCAAGGCGCGAGTCTCTTGTTGCATCGTTCGATGCCTGCCGTATTGTGGCCGCTCGACTCGATGAGGAGATCGGAGACGTGGCATCTTTGTGTATTGCTATGGGGGAGACAAAATCATGAATAACGAACAATGTTCGGATTGCAGGAACCAGACGGAGTCCACTTACCTGACATCTCTGGAGACGGCGCTCGGCGTCTTCCGGTCATTACGAGGTATGCAAACGGATTTGGAGCAGGCAGCCGATCTATGCTGTCGCGCGCTGCGCGGCGGGAACAAGCTTCTCGTCTGCGGAAATGGAGGCAGCGCCGCCGAGGCGCAGCATCTCGTCGGCGAGCTTATGGGACGATACATGCTCGATCGCGTTCCGCTGCCTGCTGTTGCTCTCATGGTGGACTCAGCGCTGGTCACGTGCATCGGAAACGACTACTCCTTTGACGATGTCTTTGCACGGCAAGTGCGAGGGCTGGGAGAAGCGGGAGATGTTCTGGTGACATTCAGTACCAGCGGCAACTCGCCCAATATTCTGGAAGCACTTTCGGTAGCTCGTGAGAAGGGAATCGAATCTATCGCTTTTCTCGGGCGTGACGGTGGAACTGCTCGCGGCCTTTGCGGTCACGCGCTTGTGGTTCCACATGCGAACACTGCGCGGATACAGGAGGCGCATCAGTTTCTGATGCACTCACTGATGGACCGCATCGAACTAGGGCTTGCCTGACTCTCTGACTGGCAAATCACCAGGTACACATTCGGATTGTCTGCGGAATACCTCCTCATAGCAGTGAAATCACTTGCTCTCTCAGGATTTGTAGAGTGTGGAAGAGCATTCGAGGTATTGGCGGAAACGGTCTGTAACTTCGCGTGGAACCGTGGTCAGTGGCTGAAATGTCTCCGGCACAAAGGATTGCCGGATTAGCTTTCGAGCCTCATCGAGGCTTCCAATCTCTCCAAGCGTAATCATTTGAGCACAGAGGTTGCCCAGAGCAGACGCCTCAACCGGACCGGAACTGATCGATAGCTGGCAACTGTCAGCGCACAATTGATTCAGGAGCCGATTCCTAGAACCGCCGCCTACGATGTGAATCATGGTAAGCTGGCGGCCACTGAGTGCCTCAATCTGCTCCGTGACTACAGCATAGGAGAGAGCCAAACTCTCCAGAACACAGCGGACATAGGCAGGGAGCGTGTCAGGCTCTGGCTGCTGTGTTTTGCGGCAATACTCACGAATCGCCCCACTCATTGAGACTGGATTCATAAACCGCGCGTCATTGGGGTTCACAATTGAACGCCAAGACTTTGCACCCGCTGCCCTATTTAACAAGGCGTCGTCGATAACAACCTCAAACTCCTGAGAAAGCCGCTGCAAAAGCCACAGGCCCATAATGTTCTTGAGAACGCGGTAGCGGCGTCCGTAGCCACCCTCGTTCGTGAAGTTCCAGCGCATCGCTAGCTCCGACACAATAGGAACTTCACTTTCAATGCCCAGAAGAGACCACGTGCCAGAGCTGAGAAATGCTTCGCCGGGGCCTTCCAGGGGCGTTCCCGCGACAGCAGAGGCCGTATCATGCGACGCGGGCGCGATCACCTTAACGGCCGCGCTTCCAAGCTGCATCTGGCCCACTTCGGTTCCAGCATCGACCGGAGGCTGCATCCATATCTCCGGTATCCCGGCGGCTTGGAACAGGCCTTCATGCCAGCGCCCGTTCAGGCCCAGCATCTGGGTTGTGGTGGCCTCCGTATACTCGTTCGACAACACGCCGGACAGCGCGTAGTGCAGGTAATCGGGAATCATGAGCAGATGGCGCGCCTGAGCGGTCCACTCCAGTTCCTGCTCCGCCATCGCAGCCAACTGGTAGAGAGTATTGAACGGCTGAAACTGAATACCGGTGATCCGATAGATATCAGCCGCTGATAGACGCGACGCGACCCGCTCCATCATGCCCTCGGTTCTGTTATCTCGATAG